>SVFJ01000145.1 GCA_015056925.1 Lachnospiraceae bacterium
AGAAATGTATATGATGTCATCAGCGCACCTCTCTATATCGGTTATGATATGAGTGGAGTAAAAGATGGCAATACCTTCTTTCTTTAGTTCTCTGAAAATTTCCAAAAGTTCGTCTCTAGAGAACGGATCAAGTCCGCTTGTGGGCTCATCAAGAATTAATACCTCAGCCCTATGAGAAAGCGCCAACATCAGATTAACCTTTACTTTCATGCCCTCGGAAAGTTCGAGCGGAGTCTTCTCCTCGTCCAGTTTGAACATCTCAAGGTACTTTCTATATGCAACGTCATCCCAACTATCATAAAAAGCCTTGATGACATCAACGATTTCACGAACCTTCTTTCTCGGATACCAGCTTACAGTCCCCGTTGAATACCCTATTCTTCTCTTTATCTCAGCCTCATTTCCCGAAAGCATTAAACCAAAATACTCCATCTCTCCGCCATCCGGATGAACAAGGTTCAGCATGGATTTGATAGTAGTGGTCTTCCCCGCGCCATTTCGTCCTATGAAACCCGCGATTCTTCCCGATTCAAGTGAAAAGCTTACACCATCCAGCTTAAAGGACGGGTAGTTCTTAGTCAGATTCTGAATTGATACAACAGCCATAATCTCCCTCCAAATTGACAAATATATAATTCTTGTTATCTTTAGTTGGTATACTCTCTGCTAATGCCGATTACCCATGCAGCTTTTTCTGTTCTGCCACATCACAAACAACAATCATTTTTCTAACATGATGCCCCAAGACTAATCTTTCTCGCCTTCATTCGCATCTTCCATTTCAAGCTGTTCTTCACCGACTCCATCCTCAAACCGCACTCGTAGCACTGCCTGGGGCCAATTGACAGAAACAAATGCTCTTTTATCCTTTGCCCGTGCTTCTCCATCAAATATTTCCAGAAGCTCCGTCAAAATCTCCCTCGTCAGATAACCGCCTCGCCAATGGAATAAAATTACTTTCCCCTTCTTTACTGCCTGTTTGGTTCGATTTCTCACCTCGTCCGTTGTAGTCCATGAGATTTTCTTCTCTTTGTAATAGAAATGGTCATTATCACTGCAAGCCGGTACCTTCCAGATGACAGGCTCATGATCCCTGAAAATCTGCTTGTCCGATAAATTCACATAGTCGTATCGCACTGTATCGTCTTTTGAAAGCGTGTTGTCAAAGGTTGCATCCAGATGGTAGTACTGACCGTCAATCCGAATCACATTCCAGGCATGTCTGTACTTGATACCTTTGTCCGGATTAGCTTCAGACAAGGCGATGATACACCAGATATTCAGCTCATCGCACAGAATTTTCACCGCTTTTGCTATTCCCTCACAGACAGCTACACCATTTCCCAGCGCTCCGATGATTTCATGGGAATATTCCTTCTTCAGCTTATCATATTTCACATTTTCCACAATAAAATCATGGATAAAGAGCTCCTTCCCCTTCTCATCCAAATTCGCCGCCTGACGAGCCAGCTTTTTGACCCTTGACTCCATCGCCTGTCGATGCTCCCTGATTTTATCCTTTGAAAAAAGATACTGCGGCACCATTTCCACTGCCGTAGAATCCGCATAATACCTGTAGGAAAAAGTCACCGAATAAAAGATTGCCGGACAATCCATACGAATCATAAAATAAATATCCGACAGTTCCTTCTTGGACAACATTGGTACCGCAAAGGAATCCGCAAGATGTAACAAACCTTCCTTCATGGCATAGTAGGCTCTCTGCTGCTCCTTATTCAATTGGTCATAATAGTAATTGCCTGCCTTCGCCATTCTTCGTATCCGTCTTTCCTAAAAGCTTTTCAAAACTCTCTGCAAATCTCTCGTCATCCTCTGCTGTCCTTTTACGAGGGCCCTTTAAATGATTCTTTGAACTGCCTCTTCGCACTTTCTTGGCAAGGTGCCTCTCCATCAACATCTGATCGATATTTTCATCCGTATACCATTTGCCTGACTGATGAATCGCATAAGCCTTCTTCCCCAGAGCCATTGCAGCCACGCCATAATCCTGAGTTACCACAATATCGCCCGGATGACACAGACTAATCAGCTTAAAATCCACCGCATCAGCCCCCGCTCCCACAATCATCACTTCGCTATAATCCGATGAAAGCACATGATTCGTATCACACAGCAAGATAACCGGCACTTTATACTTCTCTGCAATTTTTTCTACAATACGAACTACCGGACAAGCATCTGCATCTACAAATATTTTCATAATATCCCGTTCCTACCTCTAAATTACAATTCCTGCCGGTATCTTTCGTCTAAATACTCGTTCCATCTCGCATTTGTGCTTTCCAGCTCCTTCTTCTGCATAATGCGGTTCTGGTCACTCAATATTGACAACATCTCATCCGCCACATCTTCCATTGGCAGCTTTTTGTAATGTGTCAAATATCCAATCATTCGCTGCGCCGTCCAATCTGTATTCAGATTCTTAGTAATCTGGTCACAGAATGGTTCCGGATAGCCCCTGCGAAGCATCATTTCATAAAGCTCCATGCTTTTTTCTGTTCTGGGTTTCATACAAGTTTTCTCCCATCTAAAAACTATTGTATCCTCGCATCACCATAGCCAGATAATAATTGCGAAAAGCTTCTTCTGCCTTGGCATACAAAGAGTATCTTTAAATAATTTCTCATAACTCCTTATTAAGCCCCTCTTATTTTGTATGCTTGTGCATTAAGATATTATTAACATCATAATATTGATTGATAATCGCATCCACAATTCCATTCTGCACAGTAATAATATTTCCAAAGGAATCTATCTTAATATTCATCTTCTCAAGATAGCTGTCTATCTTTTCGTATTCCCGATTCTTCGCCAGATTCGATATCAATTCCATGTGGCTACGCAAATCGTGCCGGAACTTTTTGGTCTCTTTTTCTCTGTTTGCTACACTATGTACTTTCTCATTATACAATATCGAAAGTAAGACTATTATCGCAACAATATATCCCAAAGTCTCTACCGCTTCATTATCGTATGTATAAATTGTTATTGATAATATGCTTGCTATAATACCAATGCAACCAAATAATACTCTATTATGCCAAATTTCTCTCCTCTGAAACTCAAAGAGCACATCGCATAATACAATAATCTTAACCAGATGAATAATATCTGCTAACACATAAACAAAAAGCGACATTTCTCCCTCCTAATTAAAGAAGTTTTGTTACTATCAATATAACAAAATTTCTCTAATTAGGAAAGGAAAAACTACGCCATATTATAATCCGAAGAAGAAATATGCAACAAAATCATATATCTTTGTAAGCACTGTTTTTATCCTTTCCGTATATACTGTTGTATTATCCGGATAATTACAGAATAACTGCTTACCAAATTAAGTAAATAGATTTTACTTAGCCGTATCTCTTTTTTGGGTAAATGACACTATCTTTCGATTGATACCATTCCTCTCTCCACTTGCCTATCTCTCGTCACCCGATGAATATTTGTGACCTCAAGTTAGCATATACAATTCAACACTGTCCTAATTATCATCTCTTTATCCTCATCCCTGGACTTCTCTATCATAAGGATAAGTGCAACCAATAAGGTATCACTGATTCTTTTTTCGCCATCAACAAACAGCGCATTGTTCCATTCCAAAAACAGCAAGAACTTGATTGCTGCCATTTGTTTATCGCAGTCATACCAAACCGGATTCTTTATCATGTCATACAACATATTTACCGCCACTTCTTCAATGGTTTCGTTCCCATCGTAATATGTCCCTTCCGGACGGGTCAGAGCTTGATGGTCGTATGCGTCTAATAGTTCCAAGGTATGCTTATATGTTTCTGTAAGCACATCCGTCTTTTCTTTGGTTATTGCGGTGATTTTATTCTCTTCCATCATCAGTTCCTCCGTTATTAGCATCTTTTTGATATATCATTACTTTACTTTCCTTCGTACTTTCACTCATGTGCCTACTTCTCCCTCTATACGATTTTCTCCTTTGAGGTCACAATTTGTGACCTCAGACCTATACAAACAAAGCCGCAGCTCTCGCCACGGCTTCATCACCTTAAAATATGCCCACATTACAGCCATGAGGATTACCTCCAGCCAATCGGCTTAACGCTTTAACCTTTCACATGTATTTCAACACATTTCTATGTCTACACAAAACAGTTAAATTGACAACCCAACTTTTCTAAAGGCAGGAATCGAACCTGCTATCTTCTTTACTAACAGGTCTCTTTCATCCAGAGCCTGCGTTACCAATATCTTCTCGCTCATAAAAAATCCTCCCTTAGAATATTGTCTCTACGACTATTCTAAAGGAGGATATCCCATTTGTCATTGACGCTGTAGTTCAAAAATTTATGCAGCTCGCATCTCTTTCACTTTCTCATAATAAGCACACAGTCTGCTTTCTCGAGAATCCAGCTGCTTTATAATAATATCCGGTACAATTGGCGCCCTGTTTCCACGCACGATTGCATCAATTGATACTTGAAGCAACTCGCTTAGTGCATACAAATTATCAATGGTCGGCATATTGACACCATCAGTCCATCGATACACACTCTGCACACAACCAAGTCCAAGATATTCCTGTACGTCCTTTGGTGTAATTCCACGCATGTCCATGATTCTGCGTAGGTTAACACCGGTTTCTCGTTTGTTGATTAAAGGGAACATAAGGCACCTTCCTTTCGTATACTATTTTGACTTTATTACCACTTTCTTTCCGGAAAAAGCAATTCCTAGCTTAATCACATTCTCTATTCCGTCTTCCTTGAGTTCCAGGTCATATCGCTTTTCATCAATCTGGTTAAGTGCATCCACTGAAAGTTCCTCAAGTTCAGCCTCTTCCAAGCCACTCTTCCATTTCAATTCCATAATAATGCCCGGATATTTCTTTTCTCTCGGAATCAAGCTGATGTCATATCTGCCATCACCGGATTCTCTGTTAGATTTAATCCTATACTGATTATCCAGCAAAGCAATCAGCCCAAGCATAAGTCCATGATAAAATCCCTCAGCTCCGGCATCATAAAAGCTTATGGATTTGTCCATATACTCAGAAATTGCTTTTTGTAGTTTTTTAACATCATTTACATATAGGCTTTCCGCAATCATATTTGCTGTAGTTCTTGTAATTGCACCAATTTGCATCAAATGCGACAATATCTCGCTTTTATAAACTGCCGCAATCTCTTTATTTGGAATAGAAACCTCACACAAATATGCTCCATCCGCCTGTAATTCCTTTTTAGGCGTCTTGAGATAACCTGCCACTAATAAAAGACTATAAATATTTGCAGGGTCTTCAGCCAGTGATCTATATACCACATTCTGGTCAATTCGCGCGATTACCCTCTCGCCTCGCAGCAACGCATACAGTCGCTCTGTAATATCGTCTGTAGCAATAGTAAGTACATCTTCCAGCACCTCATTTTTTCCGGTATTAACCCAGTATGCCTGCGGAAT
>SVFJ01000146.1 GCA_015056925.1 Lachnospiraceae bacterium
CATCCAGTGAATACGGCAGTATGACAGGAGAGGTAGAGTTTGTATCGGCTGATTTAAAGGCAAACAGTGAGGATGGAAGTGCGTATTATGTTGTGGAAACATCTATTGACAATACTAATCTCTATAACAAAAGCGGTGACAAGATGGATTTAAAGGTCGGTATGCAGTGCGAAACGAAGATTATTGTGGAACAGAAGAGTGTACTGAAGATGTTGTTGCAGAAGATAAATTTACTGGATTAATAAGGACCTTACTTGTTAAAACTTTCTCATTTCGATATAATCATAAAGTATGAGTATATAATGTGAGGAGTAGATAGTATGGAAATACTAACAGAAAAAGACAAGAAAAAACAATTAGTCATCAGCTATACCGCATTTATTTTAAATGGTATGCTTGCGCTTTCGATTGGCGCATTGTTGCCATTTATCAGAGAGGCAAGAGGCTTGGAGTATGCTTTTAGCGGGATGCTGGTAAGCTTACATTCTGTAGGAAATCTGCTTTCGAGCTTCTTTGCAGGAGCCTTGGCAGTGCGTATTGGCAGGAAGAAGAGTATCCTGATATTCAATGCCTGTTATGCGATTTCGTTTTTCACTATTTTGGTAAGTGGTAATACGGCGTGCCTTATCATTGCATTCCTAATGACAGGTTTGGCAAGAGGAGCATCAAGTAACTTCTGTAATGCAGTAGTAAATAATTTAGCCCCGGGCAAGGCTGCAATTATCAATGGATTGCATGCGATGTTCTCTGTGGGAGCATTTGCATTCCCGATTATTCTGATGTTTATTACAGCCAATGGTGATGCGAACTGGATATATGCCTGTGCAGTGATGATGGTAGCAGGTATTATCTGTTGGTTATTATATTTGAGTATTCCAATCAAGGAAGAGAAGCTGGAGAAGCAGGATAAGGGCAGTAACTATGGATTCTTTAAGGAGCCGATTTTTTACCTTGTTATAGTGACTATGTTCTTCTACCTTTGCGCAGAGCAGGGAGTAATCGGCTGGCTGGTTACATATTTTAAGGATACAGGACTCATGAGTGCATCCCTGGCACAGCTTATGGCAAGTGTACAGTGGATTATGATTCTGCTTGGAAGACTTACTACAGCAGGCTTATCAGGTAAGGTAAGTAAGAATAAGCTGTTACCGGTTATGGGTATTGGCTTGGTGGTGTTCTATTTATTGCTTTTGAAGAGTACAACACCAACCTGGATTGTAATAGGTATCGTAGGATTTGGCTTTAGTATGGCAGGTATCTATCCGACTACCGTGTCTTACGCAGGTAATCTGATTCAGAAATATCCTCTTGCATGGAGCTTTGTTCTTACGATTGCAAGTATTGGTTCTATTGCAATGCCGTCTGTAATTGGTGCTATCGCAGATTCAGCAGGCATCTTAGCAGGAATGACATCTGTGGCAGCAGTGGTATTAATTGATTTGGGATGCATTTTTGCATTAACTGCATATGATAAAAAGAATGGGCAAAACGTTTAACGTCTTGCCCTTAATTTTATTGATTCACTGTTTCTTCAATCAACTCAACAATTGTATTCACAGGATTCTTCTGTACACTTGCCTGCATAGCCTCGATATAGGAATGTCTCGTAAAGTACAGTTCGTGTACCTTCTCTGTCAACATCTTTGCAGTCAAATCGTCTTCATCACATACCATGGAGAAGCCCTGTGCTTCGAAGCTCTTCGCATTCAATATCTGGTCGCCGCGGCTGCTCTTGGCAGGAAGCGGAATTAAAAGAGACGGCTTCTTTAATGCCAGTAACTCACAGATGACATTAGCACCTGCTCGGGAAATAACGATATCTGCCATAGCAAAGAGGTCCTTTAAGTCATCCTTTACATATTCAAACTGCTTATATCCTACCTTATTTAATAAAAGGTTATCAACTTTATCCTTGCCACATACATGAACAATCTGGAAATCCTCTAATAGCTCAGGAAGCGCCTCGCGAACTAACTGATTGACACCTGTAGCACCAAGGCTTCCGCCGATTACCATCACAATTGGTTTACCTGAATTAAATTCACACTTCTCAAGTGCTCGGAATTTATTACCCTGTGTCAGTTCCTCTCGCATCGGAGAACCGGTCAGTACTGCCTTATCTGCAGGAAGCTCATTCAAGGTCTCCGGAAAATTACAGCATACCTTGGTGGCAACCGGAATACACAGCTTATTGGCAAGTCCCGGAGTCATATCAGACTCATGGATAATGCAGGGAATCTTTAATGCAGCTGCAGCACGTACTACAGGTACACTGACAAATCCTCCCTTACTAAATACAATGTCCGGCTTTAATGTCTTTAAAATCTTCTTCGCCTCAGAAAATCCCTTCAATACACGGAAAGGGTCTGAGAAATTCTTTACATCAAAATATCTTCTCAGCTTGCCGGTAGAGATACCGTAGTAAGGAATCTGATAATCTTCAATTAGCTTCTTCTCAATGCCATCATAGGAGCCGATATAATGTATGTCATAACCAAGCTCTCTAAGCTTAGGAAATAGCGCAATGTTTGGTGTTACATGTCCGGCAGTGCCGCCACCTGTAAATACAATTCGCTTCATAGTGAAATCTCCGTTCTTTCAATTCATAATGCAAGATTAATTTGCTGCCTGATACTGTTTTAATGCAGTAGCCAACTGGTCCGGACAAGAAGTATTCTTGAAACCGCATCGGATACCCTCTAATCTTTCAATAACTTCATCTATTTTCATGCCCTCTACAAGCTTGCCGATTCCTTGAAGGTTACCATTGCAGCCGCCTGTAAATACAACAGAACGTACAATACCATCTTCTACTTCGAAATCAATCATACTTGAGCAGGTTCCGCTTGTCTTGTATCTCATAAAATCATTCCTTTCATATTCTTATGTAACATATCACATTTAAACATTATATGAATTATAGCAAAAAAAAGAAAGTGCTAAAAGGAATATTTTTCAATTCTGTCATTGCGATTAGGTGAGAAAAGTGTTGTATTTGCAGATACCCTGTATAAAGAGTGAGGGATTTGCTTTGTTTTGCAGGAATTTGACGAACGATTCCAATTGAGATGCGGATAGGGCTTGGCTATAATTTAAATAAATCGCAGACAGTAGGAGGGACGTAAAATGTATTTTTTGGACCAACGTTTTTTGATGATAACAACAATTATTCTAATGCTTTTAGGAATATTATTTCAGGTTTCCATAGGAATTATTTATCAAAGGCTGATACAGGCGACAGACACTGTACTGGGAGCAGACAGCAATCTGCTAAAGCAATGTAAGTTTAAATTTGTACAAGCGTATCAACTCAATGGAGGTGTGTCTAACATTTCGGTTTTTGTGGATAAGTTTCTGAATCGGCTGCGCTTTGGTGGAATGAGCATAGGATTTATCCGTCAGCTATCTAAGCAGTTGGTAATGGCAGGTGTGTTAGTAGCCGGCTTTGGTGTATGTAAAGGGATTATAGATGGTGTAAGGCTGTCATCCTTATTGCCCTTTTATATTATTGTTTTGTTTGGAATGTATTTGTTTTTTAGCATTTCTTCTATTGTAGATGCACCGGCAAGACGTAAGGTGTTGAAGGTGAATTTGACGGATTATTTAGAAAATCATATTGCGGAGAGATTGAATCGTGGGATGGAAATCAAGGAACGTCTTCAGGAAGAAGACAAAAAGTCGGCATCGCCCCGGACCGAGTCGAAGATGGGTGGTTTTTCGAAGGAAGATGCGCTAGAATTAGAAGAGTTGTTGCGTTCGTTTATGGCGTAAAAAACTGGCTATTGCTTGAATTATACCAAAATTGATAGTATAATTTTACCGTGTGAAATATGAATTATAATATCAGGAGGAGAAAATCATGGTAACATGGAAAAATTTAGATGCTATGGATTCTTATCAAGAGCTTGCAAAGATAACACCTGTAGAGCTTACTAAGGTCATGACAGGTGAAAGCGGAGCAGAGCGTGTAAAGAAGTACAGTGTGCCTATGGCGGCAGGACTTGCTTTCAATTATGCGTCAAGGCAGGTGGATGACAAGGTGTTAGAGACACTTGCAAAGTTAGCAGATGATACACAGCTTATCGAGAAGTTTGAAGCACTCTATAACGGTGAGGTAATCAATACCGGTGAGAAGCGTATGGTTCTTCATCATATGACTCGTGGTCAGTTAGGTAATGCTGTTGTAGCAGATGGTGCAGATAAGCGTACATTTTATATAGAGCAGCAGAAGAGAATTGCTGAGTTAGCCAATAAAGTTCACAATGGTGAGATTACGAATGCAGCAGGTGAGAAGTTCACAACAGTTGTACAGATTGGTATCGGTGGAAGTGACCTTGGTCCTCGTGCTATGTATCTTGCACTTGAGAACTGGGCAAAGGTAAATAACACATTTAAGATGGAAGCAAAGTTCATCAGTAACGTAGACCCTGATGATGCAGCAGGTGTATTAAATACAATTGATGTTGCGCACTCTCTTTTTGTACTTGTATCTAAGTCAGGAACAACACTTGAGACATTGACAAATGAGTCTTTTGTAAAGGATGCATTAAAGAACGCAGGTTTAGATGCTTCTAAGCATATGATTGCAGTTACAAGTGAGACTTCTCCATTAGCAAAGAGTGATGATTATTTAGCAGCATTCTTTATGGATGATTATATTGGTGGTCGTTATTCATCTACATCAGCAGTAGGTGGTGCAGTATTATCATTGGCATTTGGTCCTGAAGTATTTGCACAGTTTTTAGACGGAGCGGCAGCAGCAGATACAACAGCTAAGAATAAGAATATATTAGAGAACCCTGCTTTATTAGACGCATTGATTGGTGTATATGAGCGTAATGTGTTAGGTTATCCTACTACAGCAGTGCTTCCATATTCACAGGCTCTTAGTCGTTTCCCTGCACATTTACAGCAGCTTGATATGGAGTCAAATGGTAAGTCGGTAAATCGTTTTGGCGAGCCAATCAATTATGTAACAGGTCCGGTAATCTTTGGTGAGCCGGGAACAAATGGTCAGCACTCATTCTATCAGCTTCTTCATCAGGGAACGGATATTGTGCCTCTTCAGTTTGTTGGATTTAAGAACAGCCAGATGGGTAGAGATGTAGTGATTGAGGATAGCACAAGCCAGCAGAAGTTATGCGCAAATGTAGCAGCTCAGATTGTTGCTTTTGCGTGT
>SVFJ01000147.1 GCA_015056925.1 Lachnospiraceae bacterium
ACATCTCTTTTGCGAATAAGTCCACTATTAGCTAAACGCTCCAAAACACTATATGGCGTGGGTTCATAGGGGTAACGATATTGGTCAGAGTTCGAATCATCCCGACCGGTTGTTTTTATTTGCAGGAGCTTATCCCATGTGCTTTCGTTGTCTGTCATTGTTTGCCTCTTGTAATAATATAATTTTTGAAATTCTCTATTTATATGTCATTTTATTTTGCAACCACCTTATTTAACTTCTCCGAGAATACAATCATAAGTATCAGGAAGAGTAATAAATAAATTGGATAAAGTGCAATCGAAATGTGCTCAGCCAGCAAGCCGAAAAGCGGTGGCATGAGGGTGGTGCCAATATAAGCGCTTGCCATTTGTATACCGATGATTGCCTGTGAATTCTCCTTGCCAAAATGGTTTGGAGTGGCATGAATAAGAGATGGATATACAGGTGCGGCACCAAGACCTATAATTATGATTCCTATCAATGCGGTTATGCTGGTATTTAGCGGAATTAGTATGAATATTACGCCAAGGAGCATGATGAACGAGCCGATTCGAATCATAGCCTTATCGCCAAACTGATTAGTAATAAATCCGCATACGAAACGTCCGATTGTGATTCCGAGGTAAAACAGCGAGCCGAAAATTGCGGCAGACTCGCCTGCCATTCCACGATTTTCAACCAGATAGGAGCTAATCCAAAGTCCAGCAGTGGATTCAAAGGCACAGTAGGAGAAAAAGATAAGTAACACTGTAATAACACCTTGGAGCTTTAAAGTTGCCATAAGTCCTAGAGGTCCTGCAGAAGCTTCACCACCAGTCTGGCTAGTGGTTCTCTTTTGCCAAAGTGGCAAAGATAAGAACAGAATTATGGTTAGAACAATTTGGATTACGGATATGATACCGTAGCCATTTCGCCAGCCAAGTCCAGAACTGAGTGCATAGCCCATAATATAGGGACTGACAGAGGCACCTACTCCCCAGAAACAGTGAAGCCAGCTCATATGTCTGGAACTGTAATGCAATGCAACATAGTTATTCAGTGCGGCATCAATCGTACCTGCCCCCAGACCATATGGAATTCCTAAGATACAAAGTATGACGAATGAGTTTGAAATAGAAAAACCAAACAATGCACAGGCTGTAAGAAGTACACTGATTGCAGTGACAAGTCCTGTGCCTAATTTTCTAGTTAGCGCATCTGAGAAGATACTGGATATAATTGTACCACCTGAAATAATCATAGAAAGCATGCCTGCGTATGAAAGTGGAACAGATAGCTCTTTATGCATAATTGGCCATGAGGCTCCAAGTAAGGAGTCAGGCAAGCCAAGACTGATAAAAGCTAAATATATGATTGCTAGTAATAGTGAAACCATGTTAGATATCTCCCTTGTTTTTAATGTATCATACATTTCGAATATAGTATAAGGATATCACATTTAATGGCTGACTGAAATGTAAAAAACACTTTTGATATAACATAAGTAATGCTATAATTATGATGACTTTTGATTGGATTGCAGATAAGAAAGGAATGGATTTGAGATGATTAGACACATATGTATGTTTAAATTAAAGGAAGATAAGGAAAAGAATATACAGGAGTTTATCGAAAGAGCGCAGGCATTGAAGGATATGCCAATGCTTCGCCACTTTGAGGTGGTAAGTAATTATAAGGAAGCACCGGAAAGTAATTACGATGTTTCACTTATTTTTGATTTTGATTCCATGGATGATTTGAATGCATATCAGACGGCACCTCTTCATGTGGAGTTTGGTAAGTTTGTAGGAACAGTGAAGGAAGAGAGAGCTTGTATTGATTACGAGTTTTAATTGAAGAGAATGTAATGATAGGGCTCCTTTTGCAGGAGCCTTAAGCGTTTAAGGAGATTGCTATGGAAATTAGAAAAATGACAGGGGAACATGCAAAGCAGGTGCTTGAAATGATGCAGGTATTTTATGCATCACCAGCGGTACTAAGCAATGGCTCGGAGGAAATATTTCGGAATGATATCGAGAATTGCATCAATGATTCACCATATCTGGAAGGATATGTTTTTACGGAAGGCAATGAGCTGTTAGGTTATGCAATGCTGGCAAAGAGTTTTTCTACGGAATTTGGCAAGCCATGTATTTGGATAGAGGATTTATATATGAAGCCTGAGAGCAGGGACAAGGGGATAGGAACAAAGTTTTTTGCTTTTGTAGACGAACTGTATCCTGATTATTTAAAGAGACTGGAAGCGGAAGAGGAGAATGAAAGGGCTATTCATGTTTATAAGAAGTGCGGCTTTGAGATTCTTCCTTATGTGGAAATGAAAAAGGAGTAAGCCATGCAACAGGGAGATAAGGTAGCGATTGTATGTTGTTCGAATGGTGAGCCAAGGTCTTATCAGGAGAAATTAGAGCGTTTGCATGATATTCTTATGCAGATAGGTTTGGTGCCGGTATGGAGTGACTATATCTACGAGAGGGATTCAGTATTTAGCGGAACTGCGAGCCAACGGGCGGAGAGTCTGATGGATTTTTATCGGGATGACAGTATAAAGGCAGTTTTTGATATTTCAGGTGGAGATATTGCCAATGAGATATTGCCCTATCTTGACTTTGATGTGATAGCAAAGAGTAGAAAGCGGTTCTGGGGCTACAGTGATTTGACGACAATTATGAATGCCATATATGCAAAGACAGGAAAGACGTCGGTGTTGTATCAGATTAGAAATATGTTATACGACTGTGCGGATAGGCAGAGGGAAGAGTTTGCGAAAGCTGTTATGCATCAACAGAAGGACTTATATGATTTTGAGTATCAATTTTTACAAGGACAGAAGATGAGTGGTATTGTCATCGGAGGAAATATTCGATGCTTGTTAAAGTTGGCAGGAACACCATATATGCTGGATTTTACGGATAAGATATTGTTGTTGGAGGCTAGAAGTGGCGGTGTGGCGCAAATGGTAACCTATTTAAGTCAGCTTAAGCAAATGGGAGCATTCAACAAGGTATCAGGAATATTACTTGGAACCTTTACCCAAATGATGAAGGAGGAGTTTAATCCTACTATTTATAATTTGATTAAGCAGTATGCAGGGGAGGATATTCCGATAGCATATACGATGCAGATTGGTCATGGAACGGATTCTAAGGCAATTGTCATAGGCGAGAAATATATGTTGGAGAGTAAGAAGGACTAAGATTATGGAATTAAAGTTAGAACAGGGACGTCCTGTAGATATAGAAGGACGCTTAGATAAAGAAGTACGAGTATATGATTTGTTGGATTCGTTAGGAATCGCATATGAAAGAGTAGACCACGAGGAGGCTAACACCATGGAAGCCTGTGCTGAGATTGATAAGGTGTTGGCGCCTGCAGTGATTTGCAAGAATTTGTTCTTGTGTAATGCGCAGAAGACAAAGTTTTATCTTTTGATGATTCGTGAGGACAAGAAGTTTAAGACCAAGGAGATTTCAAGTCAGATTAACAGCTCGAGATTATCCTTTGCACCGGCAGAATATATGGAGAAGTATTTGGATATTACACCCGGCTCTGTGAGTGTACTTGGACTTATGAATGACAAGGATAAGGAGGTAAAGCTGCTTGTGGATGAAGATGTGCTAAAGGCTGAGTATTTTGGCTGTCATCCGTGTATCAATACTTCCAGCTTGCGTTTGAAGATTACAGATGTATTCGGGCCTTTTTTACAGGCAGTAGCGCATGATTATACAACAGTGCAGTTAGGAATGACAGAAGAGTAGATAAGGAGAAAAGAGATGGTGCAGAATACGTATCAGGTTACATGGAAAAGATTTAGAGAGTGGGGATTGGAAAATGCATTGCAGGGTGTCAGGTTTGCCATGTCTATCTTCTGGCTGTTGCTTGCAGTCTGTGTGGCTGTTTTGATTGCTATAGGCGGAGGTACAACTGTTGCATATGTGATGTTATTTTTTTGTATTTATAGGGCATTATTTAGGTGGCTGGTGGTGAGCAATGCGCAGTATAGAAATCTTTGTGCGAATCACAAGGGTGCTGATTGGGAAAGAGTAATAAGTTTTGAAGAAGATATGATACATCTGCACGATGGTGTGGTGATGGCAGAGTATGCATATTCCGATGTTGAGAGTATAAAAGAAAAAGGAAACAAAATATGGTTGAATATGAATAATAAGACAGTTGTTCGGCTTTATAAGGATTGTTTTACACATGGAACTTGGGAAATGTGTAAGGCAATGCTGACGGAGAAAAATTAATATATTCTGTATGTGATTGACTACTTTTTGAAAAGAGCGTAAAATTATATATTAGAGACAAATAAACTGATAATAGTTTTGCAATATGGAAAGTGGGGAAAGATTATGGGATTTATTGGTAAAACAGACTTGCTTGATTCAATGGCAGAGTTAAAAGAGGCGGATTATTCCAAACAGCCTAAGGTAAATGAGATTTATAAACGTTTGGTAAAAGGACGAGAACAGTTTGAAGTTGCGATGCAGAAGGATATTGATGCTGTTATGCAGATTAGTTCGCTGGATTTGACATTAACACATCAGACGGATAGATTATTAGAGCTTTCTGATTCGGTAGGCGGTGCAATTGAGAGCATTCAAGAGGCGGCATCTGAGTCTTCAAGTGTTGCGGGGCAGGTAAATGGTCAGCATGAAGATTTGACTAGAACCATTATTCAGGCAGCAGAAGATACTAATGAAGTACATAAAAAGATTGAAGCGGGTCAGAATGAACTGACAGAGATTAAAGGCCTGTCAGAGAAGACAATCGAAGGCTCTAAGGAAATGCGGAAGGATATGGATGAACTGCTGGATGTTATTCAGCATATGAATGAGGTTATTTCAGGTATCAATTCCATTTCTTCGCAGACAAATCTTCTTGCTTTAAATGCTTCAATTGAAGCGGCACGTGCTGGTGAAGCGGGAAAAGGATTCGCAGTTGTGGCTGAGGAGATTCGTCAGCTGGCAGAGGAAACACAGAAGCTGACAGCCAATATGGGCGAGTTTGTAGAGAGAATCAAGAGTGCATCTCAGAAGAGTGGTGATAGTGTAACCAATACAATTGAAGCACTTGATATTGTTACAGAGAAGATTGGAAATGTATGGGCACTTAACGACGAGAATAAGGAACATGTA
>SVFJ01000148.1 GCA_015056925.1 Lachnospiraceae bacterium
TAACTATGTGTATAAGCGCAGTCGCAGCGTGGCGATTGTTGTGCGGGACGGAAAGATATTGATGGAACGGGTTTTCTATTTCGGTCGGGAGTTCTACACTGTGCCGGGAGGCGGTATCGAAGCAGGCGAAACGCCGGAGCAGGCCGCATTGCGAGAACTGAAAGAGGAGTGCGGTTTAGACGGCAGGATTGTCAGACCGCTGGCAGTGCAGTACAAGGAAGCCGGCAGTGCGGAATATTCTTTTGAGGTAGCCATACCGGAGGGGCAGGAGCCGATTACCGGTTACGATCCGGAGGAGACAGGGGATAATCCGCCGTTAAAAGAGGTGCTTTGGATGAGTCTTGACAAAATCAGTGAAAAGGACAGAGCGTTTTTATGGTCGTACGGATTGATTTCCGTTGAAGAATTTTTTGAGGAGATTAAAAAGTGGGGAAACACGATCAGTTATCCCGATGAGAAGTAAAGTTCTAGGGAGAATAAAGATTACCTTTTGAATAAATCAGGGGAAAAGAAAAGGTAGCAGATATAAAGGGCTACAATAAAGAAATGGCTCTGCTATATCTTTGTTTTGATTGTACATTGGGTATCTTTTTGATGTATCGTGTTTACAAAAATATTTTGAAACGCTATTCCTATGATAGAGGTATTGAATAAGCAGGTTTTTTTGCGGTTGTTTGGAATTGCAAATAGAGGGAAGGTTATGGAGGTATATTTCCATGATAAAGGCAGTAATATTTGATATGTTTGAAACCTTGATTACACACTTTGAAAGTCCTCTTTATATGGGTAAGCAGATAGCTGAGGATATGCAGGTTCCGGAACAGAAATTCAGGGAAATCTGGGACACTACAGATGATGAGAGAACCTTAGGACTTAAAAGCTTTGAAGAGGTAATAGAGGAAGCATTACTGGTAAATAACCGGTATTCACAGGAGTTATTTGATAAAATTGTATACAAAAGAAGATCATCAAAGGTAGAATGCTTTAATCATCTTCATCAGCAAATTATCCCCTTGCTTACGGAATTGAAAGAAAATGGTATTAAGATTGGTTTAATTACCAACTGCTATTTTGAAGAAAAGGATGCCATCGAAAACAGCGTATTGTTTCCGTTTTTTGATGAGGTTTGTATGTCTTGCGTGCTGGGGATGAAAAAGCCGGATCTTAAAATTTTTCAAAAATGTATGGAAGATTTAGAACTTAAACCGGAGGAATGTCTGTATGTAGGAGATGGTGGCAGTTTGGAGTTGGAAACAGCCCGGTCTTTAGGTATGAATCCAATGCAGGCAGTGTGGTATTTAAAGGATGGAGTAAATCAACCCGCAAAAAGAAAAGAAGAGTTTTTACAGGCTGAAGAACCAATGGATATTCTTTTGACACTTGCGAAAACCGATTGATAATGTTAGGATAAGAAATACGATATAAGAAGTTTACGATAGAAAAGTGCAGAAATGAGGGAGAATATGAAGAAGTTTCTTGAATTAATATCAGAAGAAATGAAACAGGCATTTGAGGCGGCCGGTTATGACAGAGAGCTTGGCAAAATGACCTTGTCCAACCGTCCTGACCTTTGTGAATATCAGTGTAACGGTGCCATGGCAGGAGCTAAATTATACAAGAAAGCACCTATCATGATTGCAAATGAAGTAGCAGAAAAGCTTGCAGGCAGTAACATTTTTTCAGAAGTAAGTGCAGTAGCCCCCGGATTCTTAAACTGTAAGGTACAGGCGTCTTTTGTGGGAGCATATCTGGCAGAAATGGCAAAGACAGAGAAGTTCGGCCTGGAAATGCCGAAGAATCCCGATAAAGTGATTATTGATTATGGCGGACCTAACGTGGCGAAGCCTCTCCATGTGGGACATTTACGTTCTGCGGTTATCGGTGAGAGTATCAAAAGGATTGTGCGCTATGCGGGACATGAGATTATTGGCGATATCCATTTGGGAGACTGGGGATTACAGATGGGTCTTATCTGTGCCGAAATGCAGGAGCGTCAGCCGGACTTGGTATATTTTGATGAAAAATATGATGGTGAATATCCTACAGATGCACCCTTTACCATTGCAGAGTTAGGAGAAATTTATCCTACTGCTTCTGCTAAATCAAAGGAAGATGAAGCATTTAAGGAAAAGGCTTTGGAGGCTACAGGTAAAATCCAGTCGGGAGTACGGGGATATCGTGCCCTTTGGAAGCATATTATGGCTGTTTCCTTACCTGATTTAAAGAAAAACTATGAGAATTTGAATGTGGATTTTGAACTTTGGAAAGGGGAATCCGATGTCCATGATTTGATTCCGGGAATGGCGGAAAAGATGAAAGCAGACGGATATGCCTATATGAGCGAAGGGGCCCTTGTAGTAGATATCAAGGAAGAGAGTGATACCAAAGAGATTCCCCCTTGCATGATTTTGAAGTCAGACGGCGCGGCGCTTTATACCACAACAGATTTAGCGACCATTTTAGAGCGTATGGAAAAATATCAGCCTGACAGAATGATTTATTTAACAGACAAGCGTCAGGAGCTTCATTTTGAACAGGTATTCCGTTGCGCACGCAAGACAGGTCTGGTAACACCGGATACCGGTCTTTTGCATATCGGTTTCGGAACCGTTAATGGCAAGGACGGTAAGCCTTTTAAGACACGTGACGGCGGAGTTATGCGTCTTGAAATGCTGATAGATGAAATCAATGAAGAAATGTACCGCAAGATTACGGACAATAGGGAAGTATCCGAGGAAGAGGCAAAGCAGACTGCTAAAACAGTAGCGCTTGCGGCAATCAAGTATGGTGATTTATCCAACCAGGCAGCTAAAGATTATATCTTTGATATTGATAAGTTTACTTCCTTTGAGGGAGATACCGGCCCGTATATCCTTTATACTATTGTACGTATTAAGTCTATTTTGAATAAATATAAAGACCAGGGTGGTTCCTTAGAAGGTAATATTATCGGTGCGCCGGGTAATGAGTCCGAAAAAGCACTGATGCTAGAGGTTGCCAAGTTTAATGCCATGATGGAAGCTGCTTGTGAGGAAACAGCGCCTCATAAGGTATGTGCGTATATTTATGATTTGGCAAATGCCTTTAATAAGTTTTATCATGAGACCAAAATTCTTGCTGAAGAAAGTGAAGCGAAAAAGAAAGAATATATTGCACTTCTGCTTCTGACCAGGGATATTTTGGAAACCTGTATTGATTTACTTGGTTTCTCTGCGCCGGAGCGTATGTAAGGAGAGCTATGCGGCACGAGTATAAGCACAGGATTACTTATGAAGATTATTTGGTGATTACAAGCAGATTAAAGCATATTGCAAAGCCTGATAAGCATGTGGGAGAAGACGGACAATATACCATCCATAGTCTTTACTTTGATAATCTTTCTGATAAAGCGCTACGGGAAAAACTTGATGGCGTAGATAGGAGAGAAAAGTTCCGTATCCGTTATTACAATGAGGATACAGATTTTATCCGCTTGGAGAAGAAAAGCAAAATTCACGGACTTTGTGATAAGCAGTCGGCTCCGCTTACGAAGGATGAGGTTATTAAAATCTGTAATGGTGATATTGGTTTTTTGCTTCATACAGATAAGCCTCTTTTACAGGAGCTTTATGCCAAGATGAGGCATCAGATGCTAAAACCGAGGGTAATAGTGGATTATGAGAGGGAGCCGTATGTATATGGTCCCGGCAATGTGCGGGTAACTTTCGATAAGAATATCCGTACAAGCCTTTACCATGATAGATTTTTTGACGGGGAATATGGTAGTGTACTCACAGAAGATGACGGCATGATTCTTGAAGTAAAATATGATGCATTTCTGCCCGAAATAATTGAGAAGGCAGTAAGAGTACCTAACAGACAGGCATCCGCTTTTAGCAAATATGCGGTCTGCCGTAAATTTGGATAGCAAAATAACTAAGGAGGAATATCCGATTGCCGGTTACGGCGTCGGGTTATGTACATGCAATGACATTTAGCGATGTTTTTAAATCGTCCTTTTTGGATAGGGCAACTGAGTTTGCAATGGTAGATTTTGTGATTGCCATGGCACTTTCCTTCGCCTTGGGATTATTTATTTTCTTTGTTTATAAAAAGACCTATAACGGTGTAATGTATTCCGAAAGCTTTGGGTTATCCCTGATGGCCATGTGCATGATTACCACGCTGGTGATTTTAGCAGTGACATCCAATATTGTACTTTCCCTGGGTATGGTGGGTGCTTTGTCTATAGTGCGTTTTCGTACCGCTATTAAGGAGCCTATGGATATTGTGTATCTGTTTTGGGCTATTGCAGTCGGAATTGTACTGGGAGCGGGACTGATTCCCCTTGCAGTGTTCGGCTCGCTATTTGTGGGCGTGATTCTTTATATATTTGTAAACCGTAAGACCACGGACCGTCCGTATATTCTGATTTTAAATTGTGAAAGCCGGGTTGTAGAAAAGCAGGTTCTGGGGGTGCTTGAAGATAAACTGAAAAGACAGGTATTAAAGTCTAAGACGGTTTCAAAGAACGGAATTGAAATGACCTTTGAGGTGCGTCTTAAAGATGATAATAGTGAATTTGTCAATGAATTATCAGAGACAGATGGTGTAAACAATGTGGTCCTTGTCAGCTATAACGGAGACTATATGTCATAGTAGAAGGTAATCAGAATAGAAAAGTAAATAAAAAGAGAATGCATTATGAAGAGCAGAATATGGTTCCGCTTTTTATAGTGCATTTTTTAGATTGTCACTAGATTAAATAATGCTAAAAGAATGCATCCGTCAGAAGATAATTTGACAATTATTGGAGCGGTTTGTTATAGTACTTTTTTGGTTGCTATGCTATAACCAATGGTAGAGGGAGTTTAGTTTTTGATAGAAAGGTACAGGATATATTATTGTTCCTCTCCTATACTCTAATACCTCAGAATGTAACTGTATCTGGACAGAGAGCAATTAAAAAACAAGTAAGGTAAAATGAGGCCATACTGAGGGACCCAGAGTCAGGCACGGGTGAGCAACTGAGCACAGCACAGTCAATATGACAAGTGTCTTTATAAAAAGAGATCAGA
>SVFJ01000023.1 GCA_015056925.1 Lachnospiraceae bacterium
AGTTGGCGGTCCATCATAGAATGTGTAGGTCTCACCTTCCTTACGGTTCTCCATACTCTTTCTGAAAATGTCATTGTCTTTCCAAAACTTCTCAACTTCTTTTTCTCTTTCAACGAAGTTCATGTTAGTCGATACTTTACTGTACATATATTGCCTCCTTTATACTACTAAAATAGAGTTTCGTTTACGAAACTCTTGCGCTGCAAAAGCGTCGCATTCATGCGACATTTTCCTCGCTTTTGCATGTGCATTGTATTTTTTATATGATAGGATAATCCTATCATATAAAAGGCTCCCAATCCTGTAAATAGGACGAGAGCCTTGAAATCGTTATACCACCTAATTACGAATGTACTCCACCGCCGCACAGAATGCATTGGTTTTTATACCCGTCCCTGTAACGAAAGGAATACGTCAGCACTTACTGTTCTCAAAATCAACTCGCAAAAACAATCTTTCAGCACTGCAACTCAGAAGTGATATTCCATATCTTCCTACTCTTATCGGCTCGCACCCTCTCCGACTCGCTGGGAATTTCCAAAGATATGTACTGTCTTCGTCATAGTCTTTACATTTTTTAACATTATTGTTTTAGTATAGTCTTTCTACCACAGACTTGTCAAGAATATAACAGTCTGTTTTTTATTTTCACGAATTTTAAAAATGTTTTACTCTCCTAATGAAATAAACTTTCCGCCCTTGCCTCCATAATTTTGAATACCGTCAAAACATATTAGTTCATGACCCTTGTATATCAAAATACCTTGGCTATTTTCCTGTACCTTATCGTACATTTCCCTCGATACTTCAAATTCTAATTCTTTCTTCAAATCTCCAGCAATATAAAATAAGAGCCAGCAAGTATTTCTAATCTCCGTTACTCCTGCCTCACAATTCTGCGTAGTCCTATACATGGTTTGTGCGGTATTTTTCTCTATACGCTTAGATAGAAGCGTAGCCAAAACCTCTACCTTCTTTTTTCCTCTACGTTCTTTCACTTCTTTGCATAAAATCCCAAACAGCACAATACCTATAAGTACCACAAACAATATCGAAATGATGTGCTCAAACCATGTTACTTCTACTCTTCCCACGCAAGTTCCTCCTTTATATCTTCATTATAAATCATTTTGTGAATTCCATTTTTATTCAATACCTTCTTCTATAATTAATAAATTCACAAAATCAAATATATACGTTCTCTCTTCATCTGTTATGGAACGCTCTGCCTCATTTACTACATACTCTTTATTACACTGCATTGCAATCGGCGACTTATTTGATTCAGCAATCGGTTCATGAAATAGAATTACCTGATTATCAATCACTGTATAAAAGCTTCTTTCATACAAGATAACTTCATTTTCGCCCTCATACGAATATTGGAAAATAATCAACGGATACTTAGTCCCATCCTGTTCCATCGTGCATACCTTCATGTACTCTTCAAACAGGTCTGGTTCTACCACAAACCCTGCCTGTGTTTGATTGACTGAATAGATAGATTCTGTTGAACATCTTTCATCTCCAGAATACAAACTTATCTGCCAATCCGTAGCATAGCACTTATCTTGGTACTGACATACATAGTCAGATTCCAATTTAATATCATACTCTCCCACGCTCTCTGTATCAAAGCAGTAATAGCTTCTTTCCTCTGTAAACTCCAATAAGTTTTTCTCTTCTGTTACAACGGGAATCTTCATCCCCTCATACACCACTCTTATATCATCGCAATAATTCCTGTCACATTTGTAAACGTTGCCATCTATTACGATATCTTCTGATGTAACAACAATCCTATTCATCTCATCATCCATATGGTATATCTCTATCGCAAAGGCATATCCATCCTTATTATTTGGAAAACTCTTTTTCAAATTCATTGATTGCAATACATTAGCCATCTTCTCAATATCTTCCTGCTCTGTTATCATGACCTCTCCAGCCGGATTGTATATCACTATTTTACTTATTGTGGCCATATCTACTACATCAGATATATTTGTACTTCTCCCATATATTAAAATACCTGCCAACACCACAAGAACCACTACACTAACTAATATTACAATTCTCTTTCGCGTTCTCTATCCCCCCTTGTTCAATACTAAATTTTATTAGCCTCTATCCATTTCTCCTGCAGATTCGCACTTGCTGCGGTTATAGCTTCTCCCTCAAAAACCTATACTGATACTTCAGATTCGCATACTCCACAATCTGCTTCATATAGATTGCATCATAGAAGCCGCCTACCGCACCGACGATTGGAATACCCTGCAGGAACTTCATATAAAGAAGCTCCTTTGACAAGGTACCTGCCGTCTCTTTAATCTGCTGTGCTCTGTTATAGCACTCAGGCAGACTTCCAGTACGCATATAATCATTCAGTCTCTGATTAATCTCCATCAATTCATCACCATAGGATAAAGCACCCTGTATCACAGTCAGTATAAAGTATCTCTCCTGCTCAGACTCATAAGAATATCCATAGCTAAGCGCTATTTCATAGATTCCCTTTAACACCATACCTGTAAAAAGCGGAATATCAGGCAAACCGATACCTAACACACCCATTCCAACACCCGAAGCACCCGAGATCAGAAGATTCAGATTTCCTGAACCCTTTGCCTTCTTAGAAAATGCCTTTAAAGACTTTCTATCCTGTCTAATCTGAGAAGTGAACTCATTAATCTGATAGCTCTTCTTTGCTTCCTCACGTCGATAAGTTTTTTCTATGATTCCCGTACCCTTTTCAAAGATTAACTCAAACGCCTTACAAAATGCAGCATCCAAGGTAGCTTGCAGCTTCTCGGGTACCTTCTCCTCCAGCTTACGATTCAGCAGACTGTCCTTCTTATCTGCTCTAGCATTCAGATACTTTAATTCCTTTTTACGAATCGCTTCCCATTCCTTCTCAAGAGGAGTTTTCTTCTCTCTCATCACGAAAACCGCCTTCCTTTCCACACTAATCTATCCCCTACTGCTACGGGCAAGATACGCTCTCATCTTCTCCTTCATCTGACTGAATCGTTCTCTTGTTTCTACACAATCTGACTCAAAGTCCATCAGCTTATCCAAATATCCTTGCTCCTCTACAATACGGTAGCTTACAGGATATACAAGCTCATACATCAGAGAAATATGACCAACCACATGGTCTACCGCTGTCTTTTTCAGACTCCTTAATACAGCATGTTCCTCATAAAACGCCTGAAATACCTCCTCTGTAATCGGGGCTTCCCTCAGCTCTTTTGTGGTTACATTATAAATTTCCTCCAAAGGAAAGATAATATTTACCTTTAAGATATCAATCTTATCTGCATCTCGAAGCAAATGCGCAAATCTCTGCTCACGCTGTGAATAATCCTCAGGAATACGATATGCACTATGCGCACGAATCGCCTTCTCTAACAAATCATCCTCCGAGGTATCCTCTATATAATCTCTGATTCTACCCTCTTTAAACAGAATATCTGCGCCAAACTGCGCATGGTCTATAGACTCTGCATCAATAAAGGTTCCATAGATACGCACCTGCTCAAATCGCCCCACATCATGCAAAAGACCAGTCAGCCACGCAATCTCCACTTCCGCATCGCTAAAACCTGATTCTCTTGCAATCCTCTCACATAGCTCACAAACACGATAGGTATGCTCCACCTTTAAGCGTATCTTTTCATCCTCAATATTATAATCCTTTACATAGTCCTGAAAGCATTTCAGAGCCTTTTCTCTATCTATCATCATGAATACTATGCCTCTTTCCTTGTATAAATCACATACTCATACGGCAATTCGCCATCTACTGTTTTCTCTACTTCTCTTATAAATTCACTCGCATCAAACTCCGGAAAGAAGGTATCCCCATCTATCACAGCATCAATCTCTGTAATATACATCTTATCCACCAGCGGAATCGCTTCCTCATAGAGTTTTCCACCGCCGCCAATAAAGATATCCCTATCTCCCGCAATTCTAAGAGCCTCCTCTAGGGAACCTGCCGTCGTACAATTCTCGGCCTCAAATCGCTGTGTCTTTGATATCACAATATTGTAACGATTTGGCAAGGGCTTACCTATAGACTCATAGGTACGTCTTCCCATAATCACTACATTACCTGTCGTAAGCTCACGAAAGCGTGTCAGCTCTCCCGGAATATTCCACGGCATACTGCCATCCTTACCGATTACTCTGTTCTTCGTATGCGCCACAATCAATCCTATCATCTTGTCTTCCTTTATTCGTCCTAGCTATTCAAACTTCTCAATCAGCTCCTTGATACAACCATCCTCAAACGGACTCTTCAAGCCAACCTCTTCTATCATATTCACAAAGAAATCTTTAGCCGAAAGCTTACAAAGCTTCTCATAATTCGCCCACGCCTTGTCAAAATCTTCGTCCATCATTACCTTGAACTGCATTGCACATACACTGGCAAGACAGTAATCAATATAATAAAATGGCATTCCAAAGATGTGTGGCTGTCTCTGCCAGAAGCCACCCTTACTGTAGAACGCATCATCCTCATAATCCATATGCGGACGATATACCTTCTCCAAATCAAGCCATACCTGCTTACGCTCTGCTGGCGTCAGCTCCGGCTTCTCATACATAATATGCTGGAACTCATCCACCATACAGCCATAAGGCACAAATGCCGTAGAGTCCTCCAAATGCATCTTCAAATAATCATCCTTCTTATCACCAAAGAAAAGCTCCATCCACTGATAAGTAAAATACTCCATCGACATCGAGTGAATCTCCGCTGTCTCCATCGTAATATCAAGATGCTCACGAATCTCCTCATCACGCACCACATAGCCCTGAAAAGCATGTCCACACTCATGGGTAATGACATCTACATCGCCACTGGTTCCATTGAAATTTGCAAAGATAAATGGCGACTTAAAGTTCGGAATATAGGTCATATATCCGCCCTGACGCTTGGTCTTTCTGCCTAATACATCAAAAAGCTCATTCTCTTGCATGAAATCAAAGAACTCCTTTGTCTCAGGCGAAAGCTCTCCGTACATCTTCTGCCCTGCTGCCAATATCTCCTGAGGCGTACCAATCGGTGCCGGATTACCATTCGGAAAATACACCTCATGGTCAATAAAGGAAAGCTTCTCCACACCAATACGCTGTCTTCTACGCTCATGCAATCTGTTGGCATACGGTACAAAGTACTCCTTCACCTGCTTACGAAAATTCTCCACCATCGCCTTATCATAGCAGTTTCTACGCATTCTGTAGTAGCCAAGCTCTACATAGTTCTCATAGCCAAGCTCTAAAGCCTGCTTGGTTCTATTCTTTACAAGCTTGTCATAGATTTCGTCAATCTCATCTGTTACAGACAAAAAATACTCACTAACAGCCTTCCACGCCTTTCTTCTTACCTCTCTATCGGGGCTTGTCTGGAACTTTCTCATAAGAGACAGATTATACACCTCTCCCTCAAAAGGAATCTTCGCTGTTGCAATCAGCTTGCTATATCTACTGCTCAATGCATTCTCCTCCTGCATCAGCGGCACAATTTTCTCATCAAAGGACTTCAAAGAAAGCTCAATATTCTTGAAGGAAACCTTTCCTATCTTCTGCTCCAAATACTCTCTATATGGCGAATCAAACAGTATCTTCTGATACTCTGTATCATACTGCTCGATTAACGGCAGTATCTCATCATAGAAATTACGCTCCTTCTCATAGAACTCGTCTGTTGTATCAATATCGTGACGAATCATCGCAATCTCAATATTCGTCTGCACATCATTTTTCAGCTTATAGTATTCCTTGTGAATCGCAAACTGCTCCTCACCGCTCCTTGCACTCTTGGAAGCTTCCATAATACGCTTATATTCTGCTTCTACCTGCTTCATATCTACTCTCTCGTAAGGCATCTGTGAAAATTTCATAGTTACTCTACCTCTCTTTTTACTTACTATAATAAAGTATAACAAAAAAGGTGTAGCGGATTCAACCACTACACCTTGACTAAACTATTAAGTTTTACAAATAAAAATTATTTAACACCTAACTGTGCCCAGCTACTTGCGCCGATAATTGGTAACGCAAAGTCTGTATAAGCTGTATTTCCTGTATCCATATATTTATATACTGTATATGCATACTTCTTGTAAGTAGGTGTTCTCAAACCATATGCCAAGCCCTCTAATGCCTCGCTTGATGCATCTACATGCTTATGCACGATAAATGCCTGAATCGGTAACTGGTCTGCAATCTTATAAGCATAAACCATAGCTGCTGCCTGAATCTGCTCATTTGTTGCATACGCACCTGTTGATGTAAAGCCAATCTCAGAAATAATAATATCTCTGATTGTACCTGTTGGACTTAACATCTCAAGCTTCTGCATATAGTCTGTCATAACATGCATATTCTGCATTGTGACAAACTTTGTATTCTCTGTATGGTCAATCAGTCTCATTGCTGCATAATCAGCAGGAACATTCCAGAACTGGCAGTTTGTCATAGGAACTGCATGTGGATGGAAGGATAATCCCCAGTTAATATCACCTGTTGTCTTCACATAAGAAGCAAAGTTATTCAAGAATGATTTACATGAGTACTGGTTTGGTGTACCATCTTCAAAGTTCCATCTCTGGTCAATATTGATATAAACCTTTGCACTGCTGTTATGGCTCTTAATCGCATTATACATTACTCTGAACTGCTTTGCATAGTCTACTGAGAACTCAGTAACACCCATATTTCCTGCGAAATGTCCAGGATAATTGTTATTTACCTCATTACCGATAATCCAACTATGGATTGCTCCATGGGAACCACCGTTATATCTTGAAGCAAGGAATGACATCAATGCCTCTAACTTCTCTGCCGGCACCTTCTCTTGAATATTAAATGAATAGTTATAGATATTTGGAATACGGGCTGCTGCCGGTACCAAATCTGCTGTTGCAGGAGTATAGTCATTGGTTAAAACCATAACCAGATTACAACCTGCATCTGTAAACATCTTACACAATACATCATAAGCCGCTACCTGTACAGAATTGAAGCTATATGTCTTTCCATTATATGTATAGTTTACACCACCTGCTGTAAAGAATGTATTGATATCCATTGTATAAGTAGCATATCCAACATTTAAATCCTTTAAATCACTTACATACTGCCAATCTGCGATTAAGCCCTTTTTGGTCTTTGCAGGATTTCCCAAAGCCTTGGTTGCAAGTACCTCAGGGTTAGTAATATACATCTCATTACTAATCGGTACATACATGCCGCCTCTGTAAGCAGTAATTACAAATCTTGAGGTTAACTTTGAGTTTGCTGTATTGTAATTTAATGGTGTTGTAAAATGTACTGCCTCTGCTGCCGGTACAGCTGCACAGTAATCCTGTCTTGCACCAACACCTGCTTCATACACCTTTAATTCAAACAAATAATACATACCTGTATCACTCTGTGCTACAGGACCTGCGGCAATTACATTAACATCTGTTCCTGAGATAAAGCAATGACTTGCTGTTACAGTAGCACCTGCAGCACCAACAGTCATCTGCACCATAGCTACCATCATCAAAAGGATTGCAAATCCCATACAAAAACGTTTCTTCATAAACGAACCCCTCCTTGTTTTCATCACATCACTTCGCATGACGTCTTTTATCATTATAACATTGTTGATTAAGTCAGTCAATTACCAAAGAAATCATTCATTCTCAGTTAACTCATTGTATAAAATGTATAAAACAGAAAAAGGTTTGCACACTTATGCAAACCTTTTTCACTCTAATAACAACATTTTTATCAAATTCCGCAAATTTGCCATATGCAAAATCTTCGATTTAAGGATATTGCATATTTTATTCGCCATATATTTCAATAAAACTAACAGAATCACCATCAAGCTCTATACCTAAGGTCTTATCCCCCAGCTCGTAGGTCATACTGTATTCATCCTCTTCACAGTCACTTCCATAAGCTGCTATGACTTCGTCCCTTGTGCTGCCTACGCCAATACCTGCCGGTAATGTCTCCTCACCTGCAAACTCAATGGCACTTACAATATCTACACCATCAATCGGATATGTGTAAATGGTAATTCCTCCATACTCATATACCTTATCCTCGCCTGCACCCATACAGCTCTTTGCCGTCTCATAAGAATCCGGCTCTCCAAGACTTGGCTCTAAGGTACTCATATCATCTCCCAGCTTCACAGCTGCTCCGTTGATTGCTATTACAAAGTCTTCCTCTGTTAAAGTACCTGCCGGCAAAGCCGCCTGTGTCTCTACTACTGTCTCTTTCACTGCTTCACTTTGAACAGCCTCATTCTGTTGCTCAGCTGTCTGCTCGACAGTCTGTCCAACCTTATCCTGCGAACCACTGCCTGCATCCTGCTTCCCGCATGCAGTCAGTCCAACTACCAATATCGCTACACATACTAAAGCCTGTAATTTCTTTCTCTTCATGTCTATTCTCCTTTTGCCTCTTTATTACAGTCATATTCCCCGGACTGAATCTTGGTAATAATATCATCAAATAAAGCCTTATACGTATCATTATTCCAATGAATGGAATCAGGCTTCTGGTCAGGGTCTAACATCTGGTCCGGATATCGTTCCTTAAAAAATGCCGTATAATCCAAGAATCTCTCCGGGAATGCCTTCTTTAACTCCTTATCAAAATCCTTTGCTACTTTACTCTGACGATAGAACTTTGTCATTGTTGCATGGGATACAATATATAAATCCGCCTTCGGGAACTCATAATCAATCCAGTTACGATAGCTATTCACATAGTATTTACCTGCCACATTACCCTCCAAGGCAGATACTGCACCCTGAAAAGAGATAATATTCCAATGCTTGATGTTAGGATTCTGCTCCATAATTTCATGAATCTTCTCAACACCGGCTCCATGATTCCCCTGTCCGTCACTGTAAATGTAACTCTTGTTCTTCTGCTTCTCGCCTTCCGCAACAAGATTACCCTCAACGACAAAAAACAGATTACCGCTCATCATAAAGGTATTCGGTGCACCTGCCTCTGTTACAGACAAAGAATCATCCCAGTTAAAGAAAAACTGAACATCCTCCAAGCCTTCCACATAACCCTCTGCATCAATTGACTGTGCATATGCATTCATAGTCAATACAACATGGCTCTCACCTACGATAATATATCCTTCTTCATGCTCAATATTATCCGTTCCGTATAATGTTACTGCATTCGCTTCACTTACTGAAGTCACCAGAATACATACTGCAACCAACAGTGCCGAAAGCATCTTCATCATTCGCTTCATAATCGTCTCGCCTTTCCAATACCTGCAATCTTTGTGCCACAGGCACAATATTTGCAACGCAAACTACGTTTGCGTGTGAAAAATTTATTTTTCACACTATGCTCCCTTCTACAACAATTGTATATACATTTTATCATACTACAATATTTATGCCAAGTGTTCAGGATTCAGGCACTCAAGCTCCGGCACAACGAAGCGTCCGTCCTTACGAATCAGCACATCATCAAACCAAATCTCTCCGCCGCCATACTCCGGTCTCTGAATCCATACTAAGTCCCAGTGAACCGCAGAATGATTGCCATTTGGCGCATCATCATAGCTGTTACCCGGTGTAAAATGAATCGAACCATTAATCTTCTCATCAAATAAAGTATCCTTCATCGGATGCATCACAAACGGATTCACACCAATTGCAAACTCACCGACATAACGTGCCCCTTCATCTGTATCAAGCACTTTATTAATACGCTCCGTGTCATTAGCTGTTGCCTTTACAATCTTACCGTTTTCAAAGGTAAAGGAAATATTTTCAAAAGTAAATCCCTGATAAACGGATGGTGTATTATAAGTAATCGTACCATTAACAGAATCCTTAACAGGTGCTGTATAAACCTCACCGTCAGGAATATTCATTTCACCTGCACATGGAATGGTTGGAATGTCCTTAATACTAAAGCTAATATCTGTTCCCGGTCCTACCATTCTTACCTTATCCGTCCTATTCATATAGTCAACCAGTGATTCCATCGCTTTGCCCATCTTGCTGTAATCCAGACAGCACACATCAAAATAGAAGTCTTCAAATGCAGCTGTACTCTTTCCTGCTGCCTGCGCCATTGCCTGATTTGGATAACGAAGCACCACCCATCTGGTATGCGGAATACGAATCTGCATATGCACAGGAAGCATAAAATACTTCTCAAACAGCTCCATCTTCTGGGCAGGTACATCCGAAAGCTCTGCACTGTTATCCGGTTCCTTTACGCTAATGTAGCAGTCCATCTGCTTCATCTCTGCTGCCCCCAGCTCACCAATCAGCTTCATCTGCTCCTCTGTACAGTTTAATAACAACTCTCTTCGTGTACGCATATCTGTATAATGCGGAAAAACCATTCCTCCCACCTTATATATCTCTTCAATAATGGCTCTTGCAAGCACACCGGTCTCCTCACCTGCATACTCCAAGTATACCTTCTCGCCTGCCTTAACCTTACAGGAATGATTTACTAAATTCTTCGCTAATAATCTGATTCTCTCGTCCATCGCTTTTCCTTTCTTTATTCATATTGAATATAAGTCACAAAACGGTTTCCATTTCCGGCAAACCACTTTGTTGCATCGTTCATACCTACCTTATATACCTTGCCATTCTGCGGATTCATAACTACCACATTCAGTTCATTAAATCCGATAATAAGCACCGCACTTCCATCCTCTACGGTTGCCAGTACAGGAATATCCTGATTTACATAATACAGAACAGCATCCAGACTTACGCCTCGCAGCTCTAACACCTCAACATGATTCAGATTCTCAGACAAAATCTCTGTAACCGTCTGTCCTCTGTCCAACATATCCTGTGTATTCTTCACCGAACCTGCAAAGCCCAGAATAGTTTCCAGACATACTGCCAAATCAGACGTGTCCTCATCACTTTGTGCCCCGCTGATTGCCATAATCTGATTTCTGGTACTTCTCGTAGTCTTCTTCCAGATATATCTGCCTTCTTTATCTACTACTGTACCGCTCATCTCATAGGCAAGATTCACCGCATTAGCCGGATGTGTATACACTCCTGCAATGCCATCCTTACCATATACATAGAATCTGTCTGCTGCCTCCACAGCATCCAGTGCAAGCTCTCTGCTTCCTTCATATAAAATCTCCTTTGGTGTCACCACCTTAAGACTCTTTGTTTCAATTGCAGACTTCAAAACAAGCTGTACTATCTTTTCATAATTCTGTGTTACAACTACCTCCACGGAATTATGCCCTGCCTCTTCCAGCACATTATTAATAATCTGGTCGTCAGCAGTCTGCTCATAGATACCCTCTTCCCCCGTCTTTACAACACGTTTTAATGTAATCAGGTTATCCTGCACCTCACTATCAACCACATAGATACCTGTCTGCTCATAACTCTTTAAGATATCTCCCTGCTCATTTTGAATATAAACTGCGTACATCGGAAATGTGACAGCACCATTTGCATCAATATCAATGTCGTCAAACTCAGCAACACCATAGATTAAATCCTCACCAATAAAACCAAGAGGCAATAATCTTTTATTATCTCTGACACTGATTACCTTTTCCTTACCCGTATTGAGATTCTTCAAGGTTAACGTGTCACAATCGTAAGCATCTGCAGAATTCTGCCATACTAACATCTCCTCGCTTTTCGATACCTGAAAGCTGTCCTCCTGAAGCTGTGATGCAATCTCCACATAGCTTTGGTCAGAAAGATTAATCTGCTGAATCGAGCCATCCAAATACAAATAACAGATATTTGCAGAATTCACATAAGAAAGCTGTTCCACATCCGCTGCCAGTACCTCATAGGACTTATTATATGGAATAAATATCTGCTCCTCTATTGTATTCAATGCAGCATTATACTGATAAATCAACACACCTATCTTACCCTCATATTTACCTCGGTTCATATAACCGTAGACCATAAAGGTAACACCGCCTGTCTCATCTACATTCAATATCTTAATATCATGATTACCATAAAAGGTCCTGATATCCTTATCCTCATAGAAGCTAAACAAGGCAGCTAGCTTCTTATCACCGGCATGATAGCAAAACAGCTGGTCTTCATTGACAAAAGCAAGGTTATTACCATCCTCACTCTCCATCATCTGTACTGCTTCATCACGAATGCCAAGCATAATCTTATTGCTTGCATATACATTCGCCTGCGGTTCAAAAATCTGATTCATCGTTCGCTCAAACTCCAACAGATATACACGGCTTGGTGTATAGCGAATCCTATAATACTCACTTACATTATATTTTGTCCTGATATTATCAACCAATACACCAACCTGATAATTGATACGAATGGATGCTGTCTGTTTCTCTATCTCAGAGATAATAATTTCAGGATTGGTCGTCCTGCCTACCGTCAAATCTCCCCAGGACACCTGGTCAAGACTACAATGAATATCTACCAGACTATACTTTGTATTATCTCCCTTGGAATTTGACTCAAGATTCGCAATCAAATCCTTTGCCTTTTCTTTGTCAAAAGTTTTCTCATGAAAGTTTAAAACAAAATTAAGCTTTTCAGCTGTACCATATTCGTCTGCATCAATAATTCTTGTGTAATAACGAATGGTTTCCTCCGGAGTTTCCACTAAGAGAATCCAACTGTACTCAACATTCTTATCAATCAAATCTTTAATGGTAACAGTTGCTGTAATCTCATCGTCATTCTCACGATAGTCTGTAATCTGTGTACGCTCTACCAATCTGCTGCCATCTATGCTTCGCACCTCAAAGGAAAGCCCTGTAATCGTATTCCCATACTTTTCTATTGAGAAGCCCAATGTTCTCCCTTCTGCAAGCGGCGTGATGGTATCACGATAAAACCTTCCATCCACCTCCTGACGTAAGCCATGCAATGTATTAAAGGATATTTCCCTAGCTTCTGCTTGTACAGCACCCTCTTCCTTTTCTTCTGATACATAGCTTGTCGTCATATGTACCAATGGAAGTGATGCCTCTCCCATTGTGGAAGTCATATCAGTCTTATAATGATTAAAAAAACCGCTACTAATAAATATTGTTGCTATAAAAACCACAATACATACTACTATTTTAATGATTGCTTTCTTCATCTATGTCTGCTCCCGGCTGTATATTTGTATCAAGTAAGCTTCTAAGTGTCGGATTCACATTCAAAAATTCACATATCTGCTCTATCTGATTGATTCCTTGATGTGATGCAGCACGATAGCGCATTCCCTGCCTCTTCACAGCACGAATCAAAATATTCTTAGGTGTATGCTCCATATCAATAAACTCAAGAATCTGTGTATCATATCCCTGCTCTTCTAATAAATTCGCACGAATCGCATCCGTCATAAGAGCTGCCATTCTCTCTTTAATCAATCCATATTTCAAAAGAGGCTCAAGCTCCTTACACTTCATCTGCTTATTTAACTCATGCTGACAGCACGGTACGGAGAAAATAACCTTGGCATTCCACTTAACTGCTTTCTCTAAAGCATAATCTGTTGCTACATCACATGCATGCAGTGTTACTACCATATCTACCTCTACAGGTCCTTCAAAGCTACTGATGTCTCCCACATGGAAGGTTAAATCATCATAACCATACTTACGGCTCAAAGTGTTACATTTCTCAATCACATCTTCCTTCAAATCCAAACCAATCACGCGGATATCATAGTGATTCATCACCTTTAAATAATGATATAACGCAAAGGTTAAATAAGACTTACCACAACCAAAATCTAATATTGTTAAGGTCCTGTCCTTAGGTAGATTCGGTAATATATCCCTAACAAATTCCAAATAACGATTAATCTGGCGGAACTTATCGTACTTCGCCTTAATAATCTTACCCTCTGCTGTCTGTACCCCAAGCTCTACCAAAAATGGCACAACTTCTCCCTCAGGCAACACATACTGCTTCGCCTTATTATGACTCAGCTCTGCTTTATCCACAGACTGCGCCTGTGGTTTATTCTTCACATTAAGCGTCTGTTTTCCCTTCTTGCTGACTAATACTACTAACTTCTGAGTCTGGGTCTCTATCTCAATCTGACGAAAATCCTCTGTAAGCCCCTCTATATATGCAGGAAGCTCTGTAGGCTCCATATTCTCATGAAAAGCCTTTGTTCCAACAAAGCTCTCCGCTTGATAGATAAGCTCCTCCTTCTTCATAAGAGGACGCAGCTTTACCTTGCTAATCTTCTCCTTATCCTTGGAGTTACTAGCTACAAGACTAAGTAATAGCTCATCTTTATCAATATATTCCTGAATTTTATTTTTTAACTCACTCATAGTTTTCCCTTTCCTTACGGAACAAAATAAAGTCATAATGCCAATAAGGGCATTATGACTTTATTTTAATTGTTATTAGCTAAAACTACAAGTCCATTGTATCGTTTATCTTTCATCAAAGCACATCTCTTTGAAAGATATAATTATTCTTTCCTTTCGCCTTAGTCATATACAAAGCCTCATCAGCCTTTTTAAATAATGTATCAAAGGGCTGATGTGTTTTCGTGTAGACTGCACCTAAACTAATAGACAAAGTCACCGACATTCCATGATAGAACAGTTCTCTATTGATTTGCCTTACTACAGAAGCAATTCTATTCTCTATCGTGTTTTCATCCACACCATATACTAAGAACATAAACTCATCGCCACCATATCTACAAACAATACCATCTTCTCTAAAAGCTTCATATAAGGTCTGTGCCAATAGCTTTAATGCCTCATCTCCTCCGGCATAACCTAAGGTATCATTTACATGCTTAAAATTGTCATAATCCAGAACCGCCAGCACCATCGGAAGATTCTTCTCTATTTCCTCATACAGCTTTTGCGTATGGACATCAAAGCCTTCTCTATTATAAATGCCGGTTAACGGGTCCTTATGTGCTTTATCTGTAATCTTCTGCTTCTCTTCCATTTCTTTTTGCACATTTACGATTTTACCGATGATATGCTGCGGCTTTTGACTATCATCATAAATAGTATGCGTTACAATTCGATACCATTGTTTCAGACCATTCTTATCTACAAGCTGAACTTCCGGCATAATCTCACCCGCATTTATAATTTTATCATAACACTGATAAACTCGTTCTATACTTTCTGAATGAGGCTCTTGCAGATTATATCCTTTAAAACAAAACTCTGTTTCAAAGCCGAAATTTTCATGTAGCTTTTCATCAAAATGAACTGTATCCTTTTGATAGTCATATTCAAAAATATACTCATTTACAATTGCAGAAAGTGTTTCATATCGCTTAATATCCATCTGCTGCTTCTTTGCATGCTTATCCTTTTCATGCATTATCAAAATAATCGCAGCTACAATCACCAGAAAGAAACTGGAAATTCCCGTAATGCAAAGCAATGGATTATCCTCTACAAATCTTCGCACGGTGATTTTTTTCTCCGGTTGCTCCATGTATTCTCTAAGCATCACCTGTATATTATTATCTGAAATACCGTAGATACATTTATTACATATCGCTACCAATCTGGTATCCTCATCTTCACGAAATGCAAAATACATTCCACCCATATCAGAAAGAGGAAGCATAGTAAGCTCTTCACATTCCAAATATTCCATGTAATAATCTGCACTATAATAATTCATGACTGTATAATCTGCTTTGGAAGTTTCTACCAGCTTCAGTGCATCTGCATATGTTGCACACTCGATAACTTGATTTTCATTTCCACCATTAACAGGGTTTCTTTCACCTGTAACCTGGGCACATATGCCATTCTCCTCAAAGGAAGATGAAGCAGACTCCTTTTTCACCACAACATTCATACTGCCAAGATATTCCTTTGAATATCTTAACTCCTCTTCGTGCAATACACTTTTGTCAACTCCTGCCAGCATATCTACTTCGCCTTCGTGTAAGGCTTCCACAGCCTCCTTGACATTCGCATATCCAACATACTCCATGATAAGTCCGCTGCTTTGGCTGATTGCATTGCACATTTCCCATGAAACACCCGTAAACCCGGTTTCATTTTCATACTGCATCGGAACCATATCTTTCAGATAACCAACCTTCAACTGTTGCTTATCCCTAATATAATCCTTCTCTATTTCCGAAAAATCTGTCTCATAGTTCGTATCTAATATACTGGCACTTACCGCAGCAACATCTCTCTCATATACCTCCGTACCCGGAGTACGACGTGCTTCCCACTTCTTATTCCAGTCTACTGCAATATCATCAAAGGTTTCATTTCGTACACCATAGGCTGCTTCCAATACTCTGGCTACACCTCGTCCATCAGCAAGTGATATATCTGTAAATAAACTACACCATGTCTCATAGTGGTTATTCACAGCCGGCTCAGGACACAGCAGTATAATATCCTCCATACTACCGTAGGTTTCCGGATACGGGTCTGTCTTAACGATAGACAATGTCTGATGGTCAAGCGCATACCCCGATTCATCTAACATAAATTCTACAAATGCCTTTGCAGCACTTGGATTTTCACTATTTCTGCTAACACCATAACAATAATCTGTAATCACTGTCATGTACTGCGTACCATTGATTTCATTTGGATATGGCATAAATGCTATCGATTCAGGATTAGAACCACTCTCCTGTATATGTGAAATCGCCCATGAACCAACAAGCATACAACCAATTTCGCCTTCATTTAACATACGACAGGCATTATCCCATGTAATCTGTGAGTCAGCACCTTCACAAAGTCCCATTCCTGCTATGGTATATAACATATCATAGACCTCATAATGCGTAGACCCCTCCAGAAAAGGATTACTCTCATAGATAAACATGTTATACATATAGTCTGCATTACCCGTCATCTCAATATATGGCATATATTCCCAGAATGAAAGCATCCACTCGTCTTTATAATTTGCATACATTGGAATAGCACCTGTAATCTCCTTCACATATCCCAAGTCCCTAATAAAATCATCCATAGAGGTTGCCATCTCTGTGATTCCTGCCTGATTAAATACGTCCTTATTATATATAATACCTACGCCAAATGCGGAAGAAGGTAATCCATATACAAAATTACCCGCCCATTTACCTCCATCAATATAATTATACTTCTGAATCATACTTGTGTAGCTTCCTAATGCACGCAAATATAGTGAGTATTGCTCAGATGTAATGAATCCCGGTATAAAGAACACATCTCCATAATTACCATTTTCTATTCTTTTTCTAATTGCATTATCGTAGTCCGCAAGCGAGGTAATCTTTACATTTACTTCGGGATATTTACGATTAAAAGCAGTCACATATGGCTTCATCTCTTCTTTAGATATATTAACAAGTACTTCGATATCTCCTGCTATTTCATTATCTGTAGCTGCACTGGCCATCATTCCACTCTCTATACAAATAATCATACAGAGTATAATTCCGACAACCACACACCCTATTTTCCCACGTTTTACTATACCCATAATTCTCATCCTCATCTATTATCTCAGACTTATAAACAGATTATTATAGTTATTTTATCATATTTTCAGTTATTTTCAAACCTTCTATTTCTATCCCCTTAAGAAAAAAGCTATAGATTTCTTCTAGTCAAAATCTATAGCCTATCATTCTTTTTATTTATCTTCTTCCGATTTCTTTATCAGAATCTGAAAGCTTGCTATTCTCTTTGATATAATCCACGATATCATCTACCTCAGTAAATGCAAGTCCTACATAGCTGTCTGCCGCACCATAGTAGATTGCAATTCTTCCTGACTCAGCATCATGAATGGTTGCACACGGGAAGCATACATTCGGCACAAAGCCTCTTTCCTCATACCATTCTTCAGGAGTTAACAGGAAGTTCTCACAACGATACTTCACAATAGAAGGATTATCAATATCAAGAATTGCACCACCTATGCTGTATACCAAACCATTACAGGTTCCGCTTACACCATGATAGAATAACAGCCAGCCTTCACTCGTCTCAATTGGAGCTGCACCGCCGCCAATCTTTACAGACTCCCACCACGCACTACCACGTCCCATGACATGTCTATGCTTTCCCCAGTAGGTAAGGTCAGGACTCTCACTTACGAAAATATCTCCAAATGGCGTATGACCGCTGTCAGAAGGTCTGGATAACATCATAAATTTATCGTTTATCTTTCTTGGGAACAAAACAGCATTTCTATTAAATGGAAGGAATGGATTCTCAATTCTGGTAAAGGTCTTGAAATCTGTTGTCTTAGCCATTCCAATTGCTGCACCATAGAAATCTCCACACCATATGATATAGTAGGTATCCTCTACCTTCACAAGACGCGGGTCATAGGCATATACCGGCATAAACGGATTGCCGTCCTCATCTACGAAATTAATTTTGTTCTCCTCAAAATCCCAGTGAATCGCATCCTTGCTTCTTCCCATATAAATATACGGAACTCCATTTGTCTGCTCTCCACGGAACACTCCAATAAACTCATCCTCATAAGGCATTACCGCACTATTGAAGATTCTCGCTACACCCTTTACCGGATTACGACCAATGATTGGATTCTCCTTGTAACGCCAAATAGGCGCTCCCATAATATTATCCGGTCTATCCTGCCAAGGCATATTAGGTACTGCCCGGCTTATTATCTTTACATTACTCATTTCTATCTTCCTTTCTCTATCAAAAATCCTTAACCCTTCACTGCACCTGAAGTTAATCCACTATAAATCTGCTTCTGGAACAACAGGAATACAACTAAAGCGGGAATGAGACTGATAATTACTCCTGCACAAATCAAATTGTACTTGCTACCAAGAGGGCCCACGAAGGTATATAACGATATTGCTACTGTTTTCAGCTCCGGTGAACTTAAATAAAGGCTTGCGTTATAATACTCATTATAGGTACCTACACCTTTTAAAATCATTACCGTTACAACTGCCGGCTTTAGCAGCGGAAACAATATTTTAAAGAAAATCGTCATATAGGATGCACCGTCAATATAGGCTGACTCATCTAACGAAACAGATATATTCTCAAAAAACTGAATAAAGATGTAGATTGCAATAACATCTGTTCCCATGGACAAGACAATATATCCAAGCAAGCTGTTAATCAGTCCCAGCTTATACATCAGCTGATAAGTCGATACCTGCATGGCAATACCCGGAAGCAATGTTGCAAATAGAAACAAGCTTCTAATCAAACCATTTCCCGGGAATTTGAATCTGTTTAACACATATGCCAGCATGGAGCCTATCATAACAGAGCCTGCTACTACAAATATAAGTATAATCGTAGAATTGATAAATGCTCTGCCCATATCTGCTTTCTGAAATGCCTCTATAAAGTTATCAAAATTGAACCAATTCTCAGGCATGGTCATGACACTGGTTGTCTGATACTCTTCCTCTGTCTTAAAGGCCGTAATTACGCATGACACAATTGGCAATACAGCAACGAAGGAAAAGAAAATCAATGAAGCATACTGAATTACAATCCATGCATAATGCTTAATTTTTTGTATTGTAGACATTATTATCTCCTCCTTGCCTTGGCTTTTTCTCTCGCCATTCTTTTTTCACGTCTCTTGGCTGCATTCACATCATCATCCTCTGCATCTCTAAAGACATATTTGAAAAACAGCTTCTGCAATATCGTAGCAGCAAAAATAATCAACAATAATACAATAGCCATCGCAGATGCCAGTCCAACCTTTTGACTTGTATGTGCTATCTCATGCATCTTTACAAAGTAGGTTGCTGTTCCATTTGCACCACCTGACATAATAACAAACGGAGGCTCAAATGCGCTTAATGAACCTGTAATGGACATGATTAAATTTAACATAACAATTGTTTTAATGCTTGGCAGCATAATATATCTAAACTGCTGCCATTTATTTGCACCGTCTAACATAGCTGCTTCATACAGCTCATTATCAACTGACATCATCGCACCAATAAACAGAACCATATTGTTACCAAAATACTTCCACACACTGGTTCCAACCAATGAGATGTTATTAATGCTTGTATCCTTCAGCCAATACGGAAGATTTTCCAACTCAAAGCCTAACCACTGAAGAACTGTATCGAATACAAATCCTCTCGTATAAAAGAACTTAAAAATAAATCCAATTGCAATACCGTTAATCAGATAAGGGAAAAACATGCATCCCTTAAAGAAATTACCACCCTTTACCTTGAAGCTGAGTATTGCCGCAAGATACAATGCCAGAGCTAACTGGAAAACAGCACCGCACATATAATATAAGGACAACCTTAATGCCTGAAAACAGTCATCCCTTTTAAATACATCAATATAATTCTTTAATCCTATAAATTCTCTCTCTCCTACATATTTCATCTTGTAGAAGCTAAACTTAAACATTTCCGCAAATGGAAAGTATGTAAAGGTCAACAACAAAGCCAAAGGAATTGTCATGAATAAAACAATGATAATTGCCTGCTGTCCCTTTCTACTCTTAATCCACTTACTAAGCTTAAATGGAGCAGATAACCTCATGCATCCATCCTCCCTTTCTTTCAAAGCTAAACTTTTGGTAAATCCAAGCCGGTGCAGGTTAACACCGGCTTGCTTTACAAGGTTTTTATGAGGTATATTCACAAATTAATACTTAACTTCAATTCCTAATGAACTCTGTGCATCGTTCCACTTAGTAGTCCACTCAGCCATAAGCTCGTCAAATGAACCGCCATTCGCTGCAATTTCAACGATTCTCTGAACCTTTAAGTCGCCACCTGCATTGAAGTTTAACTCAGATTCAGCATTCATCTCGTTCATAACATCCTCTTCACCAGCTAAAGATGTCTCGTTATTCACAATCTCAACACCGTCAAATACGAAAGATGTAGGTGCTGTCTTAGAGATAGGATATCCACCCTCTAAATCACACCAGCCTGACTCTTCTACCATCCACTTTACAAATACCATTGCTGCTGTCTGATTTGTCTCAGAAGCCTTTGCATTGATTGCATAAGAGTAATCAGGTCCTGCTGTTGCATACTGCTTACCATCAATTGTGATAGGGAATGGCATATATCCGATATCATCACCATTCTCGCCTGCTGCCTTCATCTGTGCTACAGCCCATGAACCAAGAACCATAGTTCCGATTTCACCACGGTTAATCATTCCCTTACAGCCTTCCCAGTCTGTTGTAGAATAATCTTCCTCTGTTAATCCCATAGCAACTGCATCATATAAAATCTTATATAATGCATATGCGCCTGTTCCGTCACCATTATCTTTAAATGGCTCTGCTGTATATGCAAACTTCTGATTCAACCATGTTGTATCGCCGGTTGTAATGGCGCCAAGGAACGCATCCCACTGGCCGCCCATTGTCCATCCGGCTGCATAGTTAGTATAAAGAGGAATCGCATCTGTGTTGTCATTGATTAACTGTAATGCTGCAATAAACTCGTCCGGAGTCTTTGGTAACTCTGTCACACCTGCTGCCTCAAAAACTGCCTTATTGTAAAGAAGTCCCTGTGCATTTCCCATGTATCCGATACCGTAGCACATACCGTCATACTTCTGGTTATCAGCGAAGTTGATATACTGTGACATCTCTTCTACTGTTCCATAAGGAAGGAAATATGTAGATAAATCCTTTGCATCTACTGAAGGAATGAACATTACATCGCCCCAATCCTCTGTTGGCAAACGAAGAAGTGCTGTCTCTGCATAATCAGTAATTCCTTCTGTCTCAACTTCGATATTTGGATATACTTTATTAAATTCTGCAATCAAACTTGCCATTGTACCGTCTTCTTCACGGTCTGTCTTATGATGCATGAACTTAATCTTTGCAGTGAGGTCTGTGTACTCTTCTCCCAAATCAACCTCTGCATAAGTAGGTACTGCTGTTTCAACTGTTTCTGTTGTTGTAACCTGCTCTTCTTCAACCTTAGTTGTATCAGTGTTTGTTGTTTCACTGTTACCACATGCAGTCAAAGACATGGTCATAACTGCTGCCATTCCAAGTGCCATTGCTTTTCTTAATTTCATTTCTAAAGCCTCCCGTTTTTAACTTATTTTAGCTTTAATTAGCTTGGTATTAATCTACAGCAAAAGATTAATTTAGTCATCATTTATTGTTGCTGATTATATTCAATTCTTGCATTTTATCTCATTTTCCCCGTTCTACACAAAGTAAATGGCTTAATTTTGTGGTTAATTGCTAGTTAAAATAGCTAAAAACAGTTCGTTAAAATTAGTTTTTAATCAAGAAAATTAATTAACTTTAAATATTTTTTAGCCATTTAATTAGCTTTTGATTAAAAATTGATATTTATTAAGTTTACATATGTGCACCGCCATATGCACAAACAAAAAGCTGTGATATATGATGCCTATAAAACACCTATATCACAGCTTTGCTCTCTTATAATTCTTTATACGTTAAATCACTGGTAAATATTAGATATCATATCAATCCATTGTCCGATATACCAAAATGCCCAAATCAAATATATCAACCAAAGATAATTCGTTGGCATGAAAAATATGTACACTAATTTCTGCTTAATGCTTCTTCCCCATCGGATAGCCAATACAATATCTACTATAATAGCCGCTACAACGGACAACAGCAGAATTGCAGTCCCCAAGTCTAACAGTATATCTGACTCTACCCATAAATTGGTTAGTAAAAATTTTACCACCACACCAAACAGTTGAATCATTAATGTAATTATGAATATTTTAATATAGTTTTTCATAGTTAAAATCATTACCCCCGATTTCTTCCATCCATTTCTGCTATAAATTGATATAAAAATCCTGATGGCATATGTTTATTCATAGGATGTTTTAACTGTTTAGCGGTCAAAACATCATCAATTGAACTATCCCCATCTGCCATATCCATCTGCAACCATGATATTACACCATTTGGCAGACTTTGTACACCAAGATAGCGATACATATCCAATCCCTGACGCACACCAAATGTCTTTACACAATGAGTCAATGCCTGAAAGTTTGCAAGTATATACGGTGCTGCCTCTATTGCCCCTGCTGCAAACAACATAGTAAGAATCAAAGCACCTTCTAAATACAAAGTACTCATCACACGGCTAAAATCTATATACGAGGATAACGCATGCGAAAAGTTCATATCCGCTTCAGACAGTACCTTTCCACTAAAGAATCCGCTTTCTGTTCCGGCAGGAAACTTAAGAATAGTTCACGTTCAACATGTGCTATTTATATTCTAGCACCAGATATACCAAGCCATACTTTTACAAAATTCTTAACCTTATACTATTAAATGTCATCCTCGGTTTTGAAGTGTACTTTACCATGCTACTCCACTTCTTTTTTAGTTAATGAGGTATCGTAAGCTAACGATACCTCATTATCCATTTTACACAAAAACGATTGGTTCACACATTAACTTTTTTGCTCCTAAATCCTGCAAGATATTATATGTTTTTTTGCTAATGATATAATATCTACCTCCTGACGGAAATATCTCTAATGTACAATTAATATCCTTTAACTCCTCTTTCCACTCTAAAGGCATATAAAGCGGATGATTAAGAATATGAATCCCTTTCCATACAATCTTATTACACTGTGGACAACGCCTATATTCAATCCAGTTATTTATCTCCGCTAATGGTGGCAATGTACTTTCTGCATCTAATTGATATGCCAATATTTCTTTTTCCTGTTTATCATAGACTGGAAGCATTTTTAAGTTTGTCAATTGTTCTTTCTCAAACGCATCCTTCGCTTCTTTTGACACTATATCACGATAATCATACGAACATGCTATAACCCTTTTTCCCATACTAGACTTTTTTATTTTGTAAAAGCCTATTTGTTTCTCACGAATATTAGACCCATTGCAACAATGCGTGTATATCTCGTTTTCTTCATACAATGTCTCCACAAGGGTTCCGCACTTCAAAAAATAGTATTCCGCTTTTTCCATCTCGCTCTTCGTAAACTTATGTTCATAGAACAGATTACCAGTTGCATACTCCTTATGCCTCTCATAAAATGCCACTACATCAGAATATTCTTCCGAATCAATCGGAATAAGAAATATATCTTTAGCATTCTTAAGCTCATATTGTCTACAATGCTCCTTTAACTCATCTGCCTCTCTTTGTATATGCTCCGGTGCCTTGAAGGGATGTTCCATTGTACCTACATGCATAGAACATCTTATGTATGTTTTCATAATCACATCCCCCCTATCGCTTTTAGCCAATTATTTACTGCTTCCAACAATCTTGGATAATCTTCATATACTTTCTGCGTAGCTTCAATTACCTGTTGTAAATTATATTCTTTTCGTTTTATGCTTTTTCAAATCAACCATCGTAATCCCTCAACAGGGTATCGTCAGCAAACGATACCCCTTTGTTTAATCTGCACAAATCATATCCCTTCAAGAATTCTCTCCAATTCCCTCTTACGTTCTCTCATCTCTTGAATAGGCTTTGCTTTTAATAAATTCTTATTTCCTTGACTAATAGACTCCAAAAACTCGTCTAAAGCTCGCTTTATTTCTGTACTAAATTCTATATATTCCACTCTTTCGCACCACAGGACTCTATTTCCTTGCTCATGTATACAAGATATTATCAAGTCCACTTCTAACTTCATACGCAATGTTAATAGGTTACTTGACAATAACTGTATTTCATATTCTTGTCCATCATATGTACAAATGGCACCTTCTGACAGTTTGTATAAAGCATACCAAATATCTTCTGTCCATTCTTCCCCCGGAAATAATTCTCTCTGCGGACAATACCCTACTGCTTGATGGTTTACAATAAGTTCTACTCCACCATAAATACTAATCCATTCTTTCATAAAGTCCACAGCTTTATAATCTTGAATGTCATCCGTAATTCTAAAGTTAAGCTTTACCATGCTTAATGCACTCCTATCATTTTTATTAGTTCTTCATATGTATATATTATGTCTCCATATCCCGTACGAAAAACCCCATCTTGCATATATATTGTTATATTTCTCCCTAAATACTGATATATATATTTTCCTGTTGTCACTCCATTTTTTAATGCTTGACGATATCCCATATTCAATGCTTGCATCACTTGATACTCTGTCCAACTTGCATCAAAAAATGTCTGATTTGCTATTTTTTCTTTAGCCACTTCTTCGCTCATATGCTGTAACTGATATGAAAATCTTGATGGCATATGTTTATTCATAGGATGTTTTAACTGTTTAGCGGTCAAAACATCATCAATTGAACTATCCCCATCTGCCATATCCATCTGCAACCATGATATTACACCATTTGGCAGATTCTGTACGCCAAGATAGCGATACCTATCCAATCCCTGACGCACACCAAATGTCTTTACATAATGAGTCAATGCCTGAAAGTTTGCAAGTATATACGGTGCTGCCTCTATTGCCCCTGCTGCAAACAACATAGTAATAATCAAAGCACCTTCTAAATACAAAGTACTCATCACACGGCTAAAATCTATATACGAGGATAACGCATGCAAAAAGTTCATATCCGCTTCAGACAGTACCTTTCCACTAAAAAATCCGCTTTCTGTTCCGGTAGGAACCTCTACCCAATCCTCAGTTTCAAATATTCCTACATATCTAAAGTATTTGCTCTCTCTACCTGTAAGAACCTGAAATACTGCCTCTCGAACCGCTCCTGATTTGTCATCCATATATATCTTAGAGCCTTCTGTGTTCATAAGTCCGATATAGCAAAGCTCTTCTATCGTAAAATCCTGGTTTCGATTCTTAGTATCACTGATAATATCATCCGAATAGATGGCTAGTGGTCTTGAATCTGCTAGCTCAACATCCATGAAATAATCATGTGCATCATGTTTTATATTATACCATATTCTACCAGTATTAAACTTAATACAGCTATCATCTGATTCCACAACCACCGTATCATATTTCATCGGTTGTAAATCATCTATATCATCCAATCCATCTCCATCACTGTCTGCCTTCGTTGGATTACTATAGATTGACCATGTATCAACCTCTTGCATTTCTCCAGTAAAAGGGTTTCTAACTGATACCTTATAGCTTCCCTTTAACTCTATAATGTCAGGTATACCATCATCATCTGTATCGACTGTGTCATCCCCCTCTGTCGGATTCTTGTCCAATCGTACTATTGAACCATCTGCCAATCTTATCCAGCAGCCTGTGTTAACCTCTTCTCCCATCAAAGAAATTAGTGGCTCTAATGCATCTGCAAAATTTTGCGAAATATTCGCAAGCACACCTTCTGTTTCTATTACTAAATCCTCATAACAAGAATAGTAATATGCATTTGTTACAACTGACGCAGATATATCATTCTCTATCAATTCTACTATGGCATCTTCCATAGTTACATTTCCATCGCCTACGATACCATTTTTGTAGTCTGCATCTGTAACCATTATGATATACTTGTTAACGCCTGTTCTAAAGTCCATGTTCATAGCACAGTAAAGTGCATCAACAGCCGACTCAGGACCATCACCACCACCACTGATTCCCAAAGTACCTACTTTACTTTTAAAAGCATTTACATCCGTGTACCAATCGTAGCATTTTGTACTACCAACACCGTCCGCATAAATATCTCGATATTCCACCAACCCAAGACGGATATCTACCTTATTCTCTTCCAACTTTGCAACAAATGCATTAATATTATTTCTTACATTTGCAATTGCTCCCCACATAGAGCCTGTTGTATCTACAACAAATACGACATCAGCTTTACCTGCTTCTATAATATTCCCTACATTTTCCCAGTCCATGAAGAAGAAATAGTTTGTCAGAGATACTACCATATACGTACTGTAATGCTCTACATTCGCTGAGATAGTAGCATTTTCCACATCATATGTGGTTTCTAACAATTCCAGGGCATTTTCGTCATTATTGTACCACGCAACAGCCAAGTCACTTAAAGCATATTTTTCTAGTATTTCTTTACTAATCTGAAAAGATAACTTGCTGCTTGCAAATGTCATTTCATCATCATGAACAAACTCAAATGGTGTTCCCACTAACGCGTCAATATCTGTAATTACCTTATCATGCTCGATAGCTTCTGCATATATCCTTCTGCTATAATCCCCTTGTCCTGTTATCTCTATCTTAGGCATAGTTCCCACAGCATCTAAACTATACTGATATATCGAATCCAATCTAACCTGTTGTGTTACAATCTCCTTACCATCAGCAATTCCATTGCCATCAGAATCAGATTTTAACGGATTGAGACCACTGGAAACCTCCGTTCCATCACTCATGCCATCCGCATCTGTATCCCAGTTTATGGGACTTGTACCATAGACCTTTACTTCCTCATAGTCTGTTAATCCATCTTCATCCGTATCTTTCACAAATGGATTAGAATCATATTCATATTCCTCAATCAGTGTTAATCCGTCACCATCAAAGTCATCCGACAGCCTAACATCATCGATTGGCATATCACGCATCAACATATTCGGATAAATTGCTCTCTCCAAATATTCTTTGTCAATCTTACCGTCTGCCAAATCGGCATAGCTATCATCTACAAGTACATAAGTATATAACTGATAATTTGTAGGTGCATCTTCTTTCTGTCCGCCTTCCCCATTAAAGCCAAACGAAATAGTCTGTCCAACCTCTATGTTTTCATTGTAGCCGGCATTTCTGATTACATAGTGATTACCTTCTGTTTCTTCTATCGTTGCATTCCATATACTTGTAATATCTCTATTAAAATCAAACTCCAGTACCCAATCTTCTAATACAACTTCTGTATTATTTGTGATAGAAATTGTTGCAGAGTATCCACTTCCCCAATCACTTGCTAAAGAATATTCAATTGAATAATCCTCTGTTCCAATCTGTATGGTTTGTCCTATGATTTCATAACTTGTCGGAAAGCTGGAAAATTCGCCTGAACCACTAAAACCAAATTCCACATAGCTTCCTACTGCTATATCTTGATTCCAGCCCGCATTCTTAATAGTGCAGCTTCCTTCTTCCGTTTGGTATATCTCTGCATTCCATATATTTACAATTTCGTAATTAGCATTCCACCTCAAATGCCAGTCATGTATTACCTCATCCCCTGCATTTTCAATTCTGACTGATGCATTATAGCCACCATCCCATGCGCTATCCAGTTTGAAAACAACACTAAAATTGTCTGCTTCATATACTGACTCTTCTGTACTCTCCTCAGTCGATGCAGCATCTTCCTCAGTCACTTCTTCTGTAGTACTCTCTACCATGGTATCTTCTTCGACAAGAGTTTCATCTGTCAACGGCTCTTCCGTCCAAATTTCTTCACTTGAAAATACTTCAGTAGTCGTTTCATCAGATGCTGACATATCAGTTTCGCAATCCTCTGTTGTAATTTCTTCACCTTCTGTTACTTTTGTTTCTGCAACTCCTGAACCATCTTCTGATGTTTCTATCTCGTCAGTGGCTGATTCCACTGTTGTTTCCCCTTCTATTACAGATGCCTCTTCTATCGTTACTTCTTCTGTATATACTACTGTAACACTCTCCGTTTCACATTCTGTTAATACGCCCTCTACACTCTCTCCTCTTAATGTTTCACTCTCTTTTTCAATCACTTCTTCTACTGCCGTAGATTCCATTCTTGATTCTACCTTCACCTCAGCTGCGTATGCTCTCGAATCAATCGTACTCGCAAACACACTCACTGCCAGTAAAAGTGCTAATGATTTTCTTACTGCTCTCTTCATTTGTAATCCTTTCTGTCTTATATATTCTGCCCTTTCGAAATGCCTATTTCCTTTATCTCCTTTCCGACACTCCGAATAACAATTTACTATATTGTATAAAAAAACACAATACTTGAATAAATATTATGTTCGTCAATATATAATTCAATATTTTCCATCTATAGGTAAACAGTCCAAAAAACGACTCATGAATAAACATTCAAAAGTCGTTTCCCGCACACAATATTCTCAACTAAAAGAAGTAATAACTCTTCCGCTTCTTCCTTCTCTTCAATATCTCATAGTACAGAAGCACCGTAACTAATTCTCTTATCCACGGCTTGCGAGTCTGCCAATCCTCCATTGACATCATCGGCTCCTGTGTCGTTTCTGTATTTTCCCTATCCATTTCTTCTGTTTCTATCAGCTGCATAATACTATTCACCAGCTGCTCTAACTGCCATTTATCAGGATACTGGTCGTATATCATACTACCATCATAGTCTACTCTATTAAGTAAATCGAAGATTTTTACCTGATATCTCTTGGCATACATCGGATACATCTGCTGCAGATACTCCAAATCCTCCAGCATCTGGTCCTCATTCATCTGATTCCAGTCCTGATATCTTGGGAATCCCGAATAAAAAGGGAACGCTCTTTGATAATCCATGCTTGTTACCTCGCTTTTTGATTATCATATGCATTCCCTTTGCTATTTGTTCATTATCGTAATTATTCAGTACCTTCATAATTACGATGCAAAAATCCATTAATAATCGCCTTTGGCGATGGGATTTTTGCTTATTGACTCATTTTCTTACGGTCTCAGCAGCAAATGCTTCGACCTACCTGAACAGTTACTCATCATCTTAATTCCGAAACACGGATTCGTGTAATAGAACGTCTCAGAGCTGCCTCCGCTCTAATCATATCAATGTCGGAGCCGCCGCTGGAAAGTCTGCCTTGCGCTCTTTCCCTTGCTGCCTCTGCTCTGTTTTCATCGATTTCACCCGGCCACTCTATGATTTCTGCAAGAATAGTTACCTCCTCAGGTAAAATCTGTACGAAGCCTGCATGCAATGCCGCATGTCTTACTTCTCCGCCCTGAGTGATTTTCAGTACTCCCGGCTTCACGATAACCGTAAGTGGCACGTGATTCGGATAAATACCTAATTCACCCTCCGTTGTATTGAATTCCACCATATCTACGTCTTCATTAAAGAATTCGCGGTCAGGTGTTACAATTGTTAATTTCATTTTCTCCGCCATGATATCACCCCTTTATTTTACGCGGGCGATAACGTCATCAATCGTTCCGGCATTGAGGAAATGTCCTTCAGGAATATCATCATGCTTTCCTTCGAGAATCTCCCTGAAGCCTCTGATTGTCTCAGATATAGGTACATACTTACCATCAAGACCTGTAAACTGCTCTGCTACGTGGAATGGCTGAGACAGGAATCTCTGAATCTTTCTTGCTCTGTTAACAACCAGCTTATCATCCTCTGAAAGCTCGTCCATACCAAGAATTGCGATGATATCCTGTAATTCCTTATACTTCTGCAGAATCTGCTGTACGCCACGTGCTACCTCATAGTGCTCCTGACCTACGATACGCGGGTCAAGAATTCTTGATGTAGACTCCAATGGGTCAACCGCCGGATAAATACCAAGCTCTACGATAGAACGTGATAATACGGTGGTTGCATCCAAGTGCGCGAAGGTTGTAGCAGGAGCCGGGTCAGTTAAGTCGTCCGCAGGTACGTATACAGCCTGTACAGATGTGATAGAACCGTTCTTTGTAGAAGTAATTCGCTCCTGCAAAGCACCCATTTCTGTCTGTAAGGTTGGCTGGTAACCTACCGCTGATGGCATACGTCCAAGCAACGCAGACACCTCAGAACCCGCCTGTGTGAATCGGAAAATATTATCAATGAATAACAATACGTCCTTTCCACCCTTATCACGGAAGTACTCTGCCATAGTAAGTCCTGTAAGACCAACTCGCATTCTCGCTCCCGGCGGCTCGTTCATCTGACCGAATACCATGGTTGTTTTATTGATAACGCCTGACTCAATCATTTCATGATAAAGGTCGTTACCCTCTCTGGTACGCTCACCTACACCGGTAAATACGGAATATCCACCGTGCTCAGTAGCGATATTTGTAATTAACTCCTGAATTAATACTGTCTTACCTACACCGGCACCACCAAACAGACCAATCTTACCACCCTTCTGGTATGGGCACAGAAGGTCTACTACCTTGATACCTGTCTCAAGTAATTCAGTTTCTGTTGCCTGTTCCTTGAACTCAGGAGCAGGTCTGTGAATCGGTTCAAAGCTTACGCCCTCCGGAACCGGCTTATTATCAATTGGCTCGCCTAATACATTAAACATACGTCCTAATGTATTCTCACCTACCGGAACTGTAATTGCGGCACCTGTTGCTGTCGCATCCATGCCACGTAACAATCCGTCAGTAGGTCCCATGGCGATACATCTTACTGTATCATCACCCAAATGCTGTGCTACCTCAAGCACTAAGATTGAACCATCCTGTCTGGTAACCTTAATCGCTTCGTTAATTTCAGGAAGCTCACCCTCCTTGAACTTTACGTCAAGTACCGCACCGATAATCTGAGTAATTTTACCAATTACTACCTTATCTGCCATTTTCTTCTTCCTCTCTTCATTTTAGTTATCGATAATTGCAACGGCTTATCTCATAAGATTGCTATCCGGCAATCTTTTATGAAATTGCCTCTGCGCCTGCTATAATCTCTGTTAATTCCTGAGTAATTGAACCCTGACGTGCTCTGTTATACAACAGTGAAAGCTTACTAATCATTTCTTCAGCATTGCTTGTTGCTGAATCCATTGCCTGCATTCTGGCACCATTTTCACTGGCTACAGACTCTATCATTGCTCCATATATCAGACTTGTAATATATTTTGGTATAATCAACTCAACAGCTTCCTCTGTTTCAGGCTCAAATTCCAATATCGCTTTATCGTCGTCGTTTCTCTCGTCTTCTATCTTAATAGGTAAAAGCTTGAGCAAGGTCGGAATATGCGTCACAGTATTCTTAAATGCTGTGTATGCAACATAAATCTCTCCGATTTCGCCTGCCGCAAAGTCATCCAGCACCTTCTTACTGATTTTCATTGCATCTGCATAAATCGGCTCTTCAATGGCATCAGAATAATCCTCGCCCATCTCGTAACCTAATCTTGCAAATGCATCCTTACCCTTTCTACCTACAGAATAGATGATAATATCATCCTTATCGAAGTCCTCATTATTTTTAATCAACTTCACAATATTGGAATTATATCCACCGGCAAGTCCCCTGTTACCTGTAATAACGATAACACCCTTCTTCTTGGACTGGCTTGGCTGCAAAAACGGATGGTTAATCTCACCTGCCCTTGACAGCATGGAAACAACTGTGTCATACATACATCTAAAATATGTCTTGGAGCGTTCCGCACGTCCCTTAGAACGCTGGAGTTTAACAGTAGAAACAAGCTTCATGGCCTTCGTAATCTGCTGTGTACTTTGTACAGAGCCTTTACGCCTCTTAATGTCTCTCATTGAAGCCATAAGAAAACTCCTTTCTAGCGGAATCGCTTCTTAAATTCCTCAATCGCTGTTACAAGCTGCTTATCTGTCTCCTCAGAGATTTCCTTCTGTTCCTTGATAGCACTTGGAATCTGTGGATACTGTGTATCTAAGAACTCAAAGAATTCAGACTCAAATCTTGTAATTTCACTTACAGGGATATCGAGCAAATACTTCTTTGTAGCAACATACAGAATAATAACCTGATACTCTACCGGCATAGGCTTGTACTGTGGCTGCTTTAAGATTTCCTTAATACGAACACCCTGCTCGAGCTTCTCCTTTGTATCTGCATCAAGCTCTGAACCAAACTGTGCAAAGGAAGCAAGCTCACGATACTGTGCAAGCTCAACTCGGATAGGCGCTGCAATCTTCTTCATCGCCTTAATCTGTGCAGAACCACCTACTCGTGATACTGACAAACCTGCGTTAACCGCCGGTCTGAAGCCTGAGTTGAACATTTCTGTCTCAAGATAAATCTGTCCATCAGTAATAGAGATAACGTTTGTCGGGATATATGCCGAAACGTCGCCTGCCTGGGTTTCGATAATAGGAAGCGCTGTTAAAGAACCTCCGCCGTACTCCTCATTCATTCTGGCAGCTCTCTCTAATAATCTGGAATGCAGATAGAATACGTCACCCGGATAAGCCTCACGGCCTGGTGGACGTCTCAGAAGCAAGGAGAGTGTACGGTATGCCGTAGCATGCTTACTTAAGTCATCATAGATAACAAGTACGTCTTCTCCGTTCTCCATCCATTCCTCACCAATCGCACAGCCCGCATACGGTGCAATGTACTGTAATGGTGCTAACTCACTGGCTGTTGATGCAACAACTGTTGTATAAGCCATAGCACCAAACTCCTCTAATGTTTTCACTATGTTTGCAACCGTAGAGGCCTTCTGACCGATTGCAACATAGATACATTTTACATTCTGTCCCTTCTGGTTAATAATGGTATCCAGCGCAATCGCTGTCTTACCTGTCTGACGGTCACCGATAATCAACTCTCGCTGACCTCTACCAATCGGAACCATGGCATCAATAGCCTTGATACCTGTCTGCAACGGTGTATCAACTGATTTTCTGGTGATAACACCTGATGCAACTCTTTCAATCTGACGATATTTACTTGTCTGAATAGGACCCTTGCCGTCAATCGGCTGACCAAGAGCATTTACAACACGTCCAAGCATAGCATCTCCTACCGGAACCTCTACTACTCGGCCTGTTGTCTTAACTGTATCGCCCTCGTTTACATTACGGGTTGCTCCAAGCAAAACAGCACCAACATTATCTTCCTCAAGGTTCATTACCATTCCGTAAACTTCACCCGGGAATTCAAGAAGTTCGCCCTGCATCGCTTTCTCAAGTCCGTGTACACGAGCAATACCATCTGCCACCTGAATAACCGTACCAACCTCTGATACCTCCAGGTCAGATGCGTATCTCTTAATCTGTTCCTTAATCACTGAACTTATTTCTTCTGGTCTTAAATTCATGGAACTTCGCACCTTTCTTGTTATTTTCTAACACTATTACTTCCTATGTTAAGCAAGCTGAATCGCTAATAATTCTCTTTCCAGCTTCTCTAACTTTGTACGAATACTGCTATCCACAACTCTGTCACCCATTCGGATTACCATGCCTCCAATCAGAGACTCATCCACTGTATAGTGACATTCGATTTTCTCATACTTTGTGGTAGCCAACAGACGATTTTCCACATCTGTACGTTCTTTATCCTGTAACGGAATTGCAGTTGTGACATATGCCGTACCAATATTGCTATACTCTTTGATTCTGTCAATGACATATACCAATATTGATGTAATCTCTGTGTATCTGTCCTTCTCTATAATGGTTACAAGAAATCCTAACAATTCTTTTGAAATCTTATCCTTGAAGACATTCTCCACCACCTGAAGCTTCTCTTCCTTTGGAATCTTTGGATGATTCATGAATCTGTCAAATTCCTTATTCTCTTCCAATACCTGAAGAACAGCAGATACCTCTTCTAAGAAGAGACCTGTTTTATTCACTTCCACAGCAAGCTCAAACAACGCATCTCCGTATGTTTTGGAAACTAGCTTAGCCATGTACTATCACCTATTTCTTTCAAAGTCTCTTCAATAAGTTGATGCTGTGCATTTGTATCAATATTCGTCTGAACAATCTTAGCTGCCATAACAGATGCAACTGCAATCATTTCGCGCTTCACTTCATCTGTTACCTTCTGCTTCTCGAGTTCAGCCTCTACCTTGGCTCTCTCAACAATCTTAGCAGCGTTGTCCTTTGCCTCGGCAATAATCTTTGCCTCGTTTTCCAATCCACGCTTTCTTGCATCTGCCAGAATGGCTTCTGCTTCCTTATCAGCCTGCGCCAACAACGCTTCATATTTTGCTTTTTCTTCTGCAGCGGACTTCTTATCATCCTCTGCTGTCTGCAAATCTGTTTTAATTCTTTCCTGTCTGTCCTGTAACATCTTTCTTACCGGATTGAACAGGAAATGTGATGCAAACATGAACAAGAAGAACATTGCAATAATCATGAGCACTGCGTCAGCAATCAGCTGAAAATTTAAATCAAATAAATAATTAAGCCCTACCTCTTCTGTCGCAAGTATATAATTCATGCTTTGTGCTTCCAAGCTTTTAGCCTCCTTTCTTCTATCATTCTTTATAGAATGATAGTATGTTATTCCATTCGATATTTGTATACCGAAAAACTTTCCTTAATTAAGGAACTAAAGGCTGTACGAATAACAGAAGCATCGCTACAAGAAGACCATAAAGACCTGTTGTCTCGGCAACTGCCTGTCCTAATAACATGGTTGAAGTTACATCAGACTTAGCACCTGGATTTCTACCTACTGCAGCTGCTGCATGACCTGCTGCAATACCCTGACCTACACCAGGTCCGATACCTGCGATAACCGCAAGACCTGCACCAATTGCTGAACATCCTAAAATAAAGTTTGAATTGAATTCCATAATTTTCTTCCTCCTAGTTAATTTTTTCAATAACCTTTTGAAGAATAAACTCACAGTTTATTCTTCCTACATATTTAGAAAATCTTGCATTTGCATCTTTAAATGCAAATGTATTAGTTTTTCTTAATATGTTGTTATCCTTCGATAGCATTGTTGATGTATGTCATTGTCAACATACAGAATACGTAAGTTTGAATTGCTCCTGAGAACAAGTCAAAGTATACATGGAGTGCTGCCGGCCATGCCGTCGCAATCATACCGAGCAATCCATAAATAAGTGCCATCATTACCGTTCCTGATAATACGTTTGCAAACAGACGCAATGACAAGGAAATCGGTACTGCAATATCACCAATAATGTTAATCGGTGCCCAAATCGGCCATGGATCGCACAATCCCTTAATGACACCTGATACCTTCTGATACTTAAACTTATTAAACGTAATCAACGTAAAGGTAATCAAACCAAGTGCCAGTGTTACACCGTAGTCTGCTGTCGGCGGTCTTAAGCCAAACAAGCCCGAAATATTACTGAGCAGAATAAACATGAATAGGCAGCCGATATAGTTTGCAAATGCCGTTGCATTCTTACCCATAACGCCCTTAATCATGCCGTCTAACATCTCGACAATCAGCTCAACTACGTTCTGGAAAGCTCCAGGGACCTCCGTTGCACGTTTCACTGCCCGATTCGCCAATAAACAGAAAATCATTATGATTGCCATTACAATCAATAAGCAGACATGCGTTGTCGTTATCCACACCTTCTGACCAAAGATTTCATACTGGAATATACCATGTATCATAAAATCAATGTCTGCGGAAGCAGATAACAGGATTCCTGTTCCCATAAACTCACCTCCTTAATTCTATTTCTACTATTCAATTGTCTTTTGATTCTTTGTGAAACATTTTGCCAAAAGCGGTTGCATGTACGCAGACACCTTTAATCCCATCATTCCAACAAAAGCAGCAATGGGATTTCCAATATTTGTCATCATTAATATAGCCAGTATAATAACAACAACTACATATCGGATGACATTCTGTGCCACAACTGTTTTTTGCGCCCCATTCTCGCCTAACTCTACGGCATTATTTAAAACCCGCGCCATGTGATAAGCCATGAACAAAGCTGTCAGTACCCCTATCCAGAGCCCAATACTGAAATTCGCCTTATCTGTTGTCAGAAAGATTCCTACCAGCTGGCAAATTCCTCCAAACAGGATAATTCCTGCCATCAGCCCCGGTAGAGCAGTGTTAATACATGAAAGTCTTCTAATCATCTTTCCTTTTCCTCATCTTTGTCTTGATAGATTTTTCTCGCCAGAATAAAAATATTCCGAAATCCAGCCAAAGCACCGACAAAAAATAATACAACGAACCAATAGCCGGTATCGATTTTCTTATCAATATACCAACCAACTACGGAACATAAAAAGATAGGCACCAGCATGGTAATTCCAAACTGAGAAATCATTGTTAATGACTGAAAAACTGATTTATTATACTTCACTTTGTAACCATACCTTTCCGAATCATTTTACATACCTAATATAAATTATACAGAAATTGCAGAAATCTGTCTAGAGAATGGATATTTTTTCTTGTTTTTTATCCACAATTATAACTTCTCTTGACTTCTCTGTGTTGAGCACAAAATTACACAGTTCGCAAATAAAAAAATAAATCCTCTACACTTCTATAGAGGATTTATTTCCATTCTAGCATCTTCTTATTCTGTTCTTATCGTTTTATTCACTGCTTCTTCTTCAATCGCAGATGCATGCACAAATGTAATATCCTGCACCATTTTCCATTCTCCGGTATTTTCCTGCTCCACCTTTTGGGTCCTATCCGCAACATACAGTGTTCGAGGCGCAAGCTCCACTGTCACCGGAGGCTTGTGTTCTTCCCCTCTTCTCTTTTTTCTTCGAATGCGTGTCTTTCTATTATCATATGAAAAGAATAGGATAACGGCTGCCAAAGCAAAAAAGACTGTCAGTACGAACATACCATTTACAAGTCGCGACATCTGCTCTGATGCTTCTGCCTTGTAATGCAGCCATATCATAGCACCTGCATTCATGAGTGCAAGCCCTGTCATCACGCCTGCAATTCCGAGTCGTTTTTTATATTGCTTTTTTTGTCTGATTCCGTACTCCCGATAATCCAACAAGGCGCTCATAAGCTCATCTGCAGACTGGAATCTGTCCTTGGGATTTTTCTGTATACATTTATGAATGATTCTCTCCAATCCCGAGGATAGCTTAGGATTCCAACTTGTAATAGGATAAATCTCATAAGGCGGTTCTCCCGGATGATGCGCAGTAAGCAGCTGATATAAGGTCATTCCCAGACAATAGATATCTGTTCTTGCATCTGTTTGCCCCCGTTTCCCAAACTGCTCCGGTGCCGCATACCCTCTTGTTCCAAGATTATTGGTATCTCCCAGCGCATCCTCCTTAAATTCTCTTGCCGTTCCAAAATCAATCAAAACAACCGTTCCATCAGGTCTTAGAACAATATTGGATGGTTTCATATCCCTATAAATAATTGCCGGCTTTCTGGTATGCAAGTAACTTAACACATCGCATAACTGTATCGCATAACGGACTACCTCTTCCTCCTGCGGTACTCCTTTTTCTTCCAGCATTTTCTCCAGAGAGATACCTTCAATATAATCCATAACGATGAAATACTCATCCTGTTGCTCTATCACTTCTGTTACACTTGGCAGATTAGGATGCTTGAGCTTTTTCAATGT
>SVFJ01000149.1 GCA_015056925.1 Lachnospiraceae bacterium
GTAAAATACAGGGAAGCATCCATGTGTTGTGCCTAGTTCATAAATCAATGTGTCCAGGATTCTGGGTACATATCATTATGGCAGGGGATAATAATTTATCCGCTATAATTCAATTAAAAAGTAACCTTCGGTGCCTTATTTGCATCTATCTCTGCGTCAAACAGCGCTTCCTCATCAAAGCTAAACATACCTGCAACAAGATTACTTGGAAACATCTGGAGCTTATTGTTATATATCGTAACTGCATCATTATAAAACTGTCTGGAATAAGCAACCTTCTCTTCTGTCTCAGAAAGCTCCTCCTGCAATTTCATAAAATTAATATTTGCCTTTAACTCAGGATAATTCTCTGTCACTGCAAACAATGTTCTCAATTCAGATGTCAGCTGATTACCCATTGCCAGCTTCTCCTGATTAGAGCCTGCACTCATATAACCGCTTCTGCTTGCTGTTACATTCTCCAACAATTCCTTCTCATGACTTGCATATCCCTTCACTGTCTCTACCAGATTAGGAATCATATCAAATCTTCTCTGAAGCTGTGTATCAATCTGAGCAAATGAATTCTTTACTGCATTTCTTAAACGAACCAGCTCATTATATGTAACAATTACAAAACCCACAACTACTACTAAAGCAATAATACCAACAACCAAAAATACCATTCTTTTGTCCTCCCTCTCATTCAATAATCGGATTATAACATCTGTCTGCATTTTACGCAATCTATGTAAACTGATATGTAATACACTCTGTTAACCAAAGCTACTCCTACATAAGTATTACTAAATAAACAAATCTCTCATCTGCACCTTATCCAAGCATACCCCTAATTTATCCTGTACTTCTGTCTTATCAAAAGTTTGATAAATTGTCTTGGAGATATATTTCTCTGCCAGCTTAATAATGTATTTATAATCCGGAATATCATCCGGAAAATAGATACCTCCATCATCTTTATGCTTCAACATCCAGCAAACCGCAGCCAACGCAGACATTGCAACAGGAGTAATGGTTGGTGTCTGCCAATAAGAACCATTCTTATCCTTATACAGGAATGACGCTTCTATCCGATTTCCGACCCACACAGGATTAAAATGCTCTCCTAACAGCAATACGCCTACATATTCTGTACCTGAGGCTATCTTCTCCTGATACAATATCTCGAAATTCTCAGGGTATTCATACCCTCTGATAATTGTTTTCCCATTTTCATTCTCGCAGTCCATAGGTTTGTTCAAATCCGGTTCCGGATAATCATTCACCTTGGCATTCTGAAAATATCTGGTCGCATACTCACATGGTGAATATAAAAATGCTACAGATGGACGATAAACCAGCTTCCCTTCTTCCCTCACTTCAAGACTCTTTGCAATGGTAATCGTCTCCTCATGGGGTACCATATATCCTTCAAATGTACCATATGGATATATGGTTTTACACTTTTTATCTGCCGCAATCTTCTTAAACTCCAGAAACCCCTTCTCTCTATCCACCAGATTACATTCTTCCCGGTAATCAATCTCCTCATGTGTTCCAATATTCATCGTCGCTTCACTTAACATCTCAAACCAAAAGGAATCCGTACACCAGGTACTATACAGAACACTGTCATTGTATTCGCCCTTTACTTGCTGCAAATCAATATCATTAACATGTATTGTTCTAAGTCCTAAGCTTCTTGCCACCTCATTAAATTGCCCTTGTTTTATGAGATTCTTTAACTTCTTATCTCTCTTAAACTGTGTATTCACGACATACTCTAATGCAGCCTTCACAAAGTGTGAAACTAATCCGGGATTATTGCCATGCTGCAGGACAATCGGATATCGATTGAAAGAATTACTCTTTCCATACTTCTCCTGCATTGCCCGCTTTAACTCATTTTCTTCAAAGATACTATACCAGTGGTCAGGCCAGTCAGCCTCTCCTGTATTGATATACATGATATTTTTCTCTGCACACCACTCACAAATATCCCTCGTACCTACCGTATCCGCAAAATCAATCAGCAAATCTCCCTCTGAAAGATACGGTTCAAATACCTGTCTAAAATTATCTCTTGTCACTTCACTTACTATAAAATTTGACACCATACCGCCCAGATTCACATATGCCTCAAACTCATATTGCTCTCTGGTCATCACATAGTATTTATTTTCATTATATTTGACTTCCTTGCCCAGCTTCTCATAAAAACTCTTACCTACCGCGCCAAATCCAAACTGTACAATTCGTCCCTCAAACTTTATCAAAATACCTACCTCTTAATCCTTATCTAAATCAAACGGTCTGCAAATCTTAATCTTCTTAGGTGTTTCATAACCGTTTGTCCAAAGAACCTGTATATTCTTCCTTTGAAATTTATAAAGAATTTTCTTCAAATCTTTGGAAACTGCATTTCCCATAATGATAATCCTATGAATCCCTTGTTCCAACATATATTCAGCTGATGGAATATCCTGCGGATATAAATCCCAGCTATTATCAAACAAAGAAATCTCCATCTTAAACCGATGCATACGGTTGCTATCCAATAAAAATACAGGTAACGCATCATCTGCTATCTCCAGCTTTGCAAGCTCACCTGCTCCCCATATTAAACCTTCCTGTACTATATGATTGTCCACTGTAGCTCTTGCTCCCTGCTGCTGCATCGTACCATTGTACACAGGAATCGGTCGATATCCCATCTGCGCTAAGGCAATTCCCGCCTTAACACTTTCCACTCCCGGTAAATCCACTATAATCGCCGCATCCTTGTAACTGTCATCAACAAAATCCACTATCGGCAATGCACCATTAGAAAAAGTTTGCTTTGTTATATGCCCGTTAATCCCTATAAATGGTACAGGCCTCACCCAGTCCACCCATCTCTTACCAACCGGTGCCCAAATCTTATATATATCCTTTCCCGTCATATCAACAGCCCTGCCTTTCTATCAGCACGGGTATATCTGCCGCATTGGAATCAATGCGAGGTGTACCGCTGATTCTAGCATAATATCCTGCATGACTGCCATCCACTGTATAGGAGCCAAGACACACATGAAATTCCTCTCCCTGCTCACCTATGAGCGGCTTACTTATAAATCTCTTTTGTGCCAGATACTTCTTAGGATGTCTCCTTACATCTGCAAGAATCTTCTTATATTCATCATCCTTACATGCTTCTTTAATCGATATCTTCTCTCCAACTCTTCCACATGCAGGCTTGTAGATATAGCCTTCTTTATCCTTTGCCGCCTTGACCTCTATGGTATCAGGAAGCAGCTCCCTCCATGTAGCCATACTGATACCATTCTGCTCTAATACATCCCACACCAGTGGAAATCGCTTAGTCTGTGCGTAAATAGCAATCGGATGATTACAAGATACTGTCGTAGTATCAAAGTAACCCTGCCAACGCTTCGGCCTAATCTCTGTAAGCCACTCTAAAGGCGTAAATCGAAAAATGGCATCAAGACTTCCCTCGTTACCATCAAGAATACTATACGCCTGATTTTCCTTAAAATTCACATGGTCTGCTGCCCCATAAATTACTTGAAAGCCCTCTGCCTGTAAGCGGTCACCCAGATACTGCATCACCTGTCTATCATCGCTATAAGAGGTGCAATGCACCAGCATAATTCGACCACCTCGGACTACCTTATCTGAGATTGCTTTCACTAATATGTCACCAAAGCTCTTGTACCAGTATGTCTCATCTTCTAATAGTTCCAACACTGCCTGAGGCATAAGGGAAGCCTCTGCAAAGCCTCCCGGCACATCACTATTCACTTCACTTACCGCCCATGTTCCTTCCACTGTCGGGTGGAAATCATAACGCATAAGCCTGACATGTCTGTCAGGCTCATAATTGGTCATCTTTCTAATCTCACGGCTTACCTTCTTTGGTAATGCCAAAGGCTTTGTAATCTCCAGATGTTGATTCAGGAACACCTCCGCTGTCCTTGTCTCTTCATCTAAGCTCTCTGTTAATCTAACTAATTCCTCATGCTCTTCCTGCGTAATGACCAGCGCATACTTAGCAACCGTATTGCTATCCATAAACTGCGGATCCCATTTGTAGCAGTCAAACATGAGAGTCAATCTATATTCATCATATTTATCCTGTGGTATTGGTACTAATCTCATGAAGCTTGTCCTTTTATTTTAACTGTAATGCATCCCCCTGCTGCATTCATCGCATTGGGTACTTCGTTCTCATTATATGTACCAACAATCAATACCGGCATTGGATATAAAAATGGTTTTGCTCCGAAATTTGTTCTGCTCATTATGCCCTCTCCTTTTCTACACGTCTAATATATCTTTTATTTTATCATAAAAATGAGTTATGTAAATCAAAGTGGTAAATTGTGGTTTACATATTTAGATAACATTATCAGTTCCTAACAACAAATTATCTATTACAGGATGAATCATTACACTATTTGAAATCTTATTAATCGCACAAAGCTTCTTCCCCGCATCCTTACTGGATGCACCACAATGAAATACTTGCTCTGTAGGTAAACCATAGTCCAACACGATTAATCTGTCATGACACTCCGTATTTGACTTGATGCGAAGTGGCGGATATTGATTCTCAAAGTCGTTTACCACCGCGGTCGTCAGAAATCCCTTCTTTCCATGCCCATTCTCCGTAAATAAGATAACCTCCACGCCTTGTTTCTTTTGAGATAAGAGCTGAAGTGTCTTTGTATTCACATAGTCATCTACCACATAAATACTTGTGGTAGCTTGCTGATAAATATCAATATATGCTGCATCCGCTTCAAACTTCTGTCCCTTGTAGATAACAAAGCTTTTAAAATCTTTATCTGATATGAAGTTTTCATTGATAATATCTATACTCTTTTGAATATTTTTCACATTCTGTTCTGTTTTCTTCTGCCTATCTACCATATCTGACATTTGTACTGACATTTCCGATACTCTAGCTGTTACCAATCGCATTTCTGATTGTGTAACAAACTGTTGATTCTCCCTATGTAATGACGCA
>SVFJ01000150.1 GCA_015056925.1 Lachnospiraceae bacterium
GCACTTTCTCATTCTACAAAAAAAGGTTGTGCCATATCGCACAACCCATTCTCATTATCTATTAACCTACAAACTCGCTTACGCATCTCTTATATGCTGCAACCGGGTCAGGCGCCTGTGTAATCGGTCTTCCTACTACAATATAGTCGGAACCAATCTCTCGAGCCTGTGCCGGAGTCATAACACGAACCTGGTCTCCAACTTCGCCATCAGCAAATCTTACACCCGGTGTAATTGTCAGGAACTCACTGCCACACTCTGCATGAACCTTACCTGCCTCTAATGGTGAACATACGATACCATCAAGTCCTGCCTTCTTCGCATTCATTGCATAGTGAGATACAACCTCGTCAATCTTTCTGTCAATCAGAAGGTCCTCTGTCATTCTCTCCTGACTGGTTGAAGTCAGCTGTGTTACAGCAATTAACAATGGTCTTGTACCGTCTGCCTTTGTTAATCCCTTAATCGCTGCCTCCATCATAGCGATGGTTCCTGCTGCATGAACATTGCACATATCCACATCAAGCTCTGACAATACCTTCATTGCCTTCATAACCGTAGTCGGAATATCATGAAGCTTCAAATCGAGGAAAATCTTGTGTCCTCTGCTCTTAATCTCCTTAATAATGGCAGGTCCCTCTGCATAAAACAGCTCCATTCCCACCTTCAAATATAAGCTCTCATCCTCAAACTTATCAAGAAACTTGATTAATTCTGCCTTGCTATCAAAGTCACATGCAATAATTACATCCTTACCCATGGCAAATCCTCCGTATTCTATATTACTTATTACTGTTTTTTCTTCTGCTGATAAGTATAACATGCTCACAACCATTTGCCAAATACTTATAGTTGATTTTTCTCCAACCATTCATTGAAAATGTTTCATACTACATAAATAGTAACAGCAAAATCTACAATAACCACAGCTCCATGTTGCTGTAAATGAACACACTTCTAAGGATTGCTTTTCTAAATCTCCCACACTATAATGAAAGCAAAGATAGAAGAATATCCGAGAAAGAGGTGATTCCCATGGGTATTGTTTCAATTAAGAACATAACTGAATATGGTCAGCTTGCAAGCGGTAAAAGAATTAACAGTGCTGCCGATGATGCGGCAGGGCTTGCGATAGCTAAGAAGCTTGATGCAACAGCCCGTGGCACTGATGTCGCTACCCGCAATACTCGCGAAGGAATTCACGTAAGCAATATTGCAGATGGCGGCTACAACAGTATTATGGAACGACTGCAAAGAGTCCGGGAATTATCCGTGAAAGCAATGAACGGTTTATATAGTGATTCAGACCGTCAGATTATCCAGGATGAAATCAACCAACAGCTTCAAGGAATTAACGAAGCATCTCGTAATACAGTATATAACGAACAAAAGCTCTTAGATGGTAGCAAAACCACTCTGGAGCTTGCTACTACCCCAACCGGTAAAAGAAGTCCTATGCATCTGTATAGTGCAACTCTTGAAAATCTTGGATTAGACGGTTATAGTGTAACCAATGGTGATATTAATTTAGATGCTATCGATGCCGCAATCGAACAGGTCAGCCGTGACCGCAGTAAGCTTGGTGCATCTGCCAACGCATTAGCTGCCAGAGAACGTGTGAATCAGGTTGCATACGAGAATCTCGTAGCAAGTCAAAGTCGTATCGAAGATTTGGAAATGAATGAAGGTATCGTAAAGCTTAAAACTCAGGAAACTCTGCAGTCCGTACAGCTTGCAATGCAAAATAAGAAAAAAGAACAGGAACAAATGATTTTAGGAATATTCTAAATCCTTTTATGAAAGAACGCCCACCCACAAATACTTCACATTTGGGGTGGGCGTTTTACTGTACATATTTTTTTCATTTTCTGTTATGCTATATATATGAAAATGTGTGAAAGGAGCTTCATTATGATAAACTTTAACCCCGTCACCCCGGCTGACAAATCCATTTATAACACCTATCTGATGGACCAAACCAAACGCGGTTGCGAGTACGCATTCGCCAATCTGTGTATGTGGGGCAGACAAAGCGGAACCATTCTTCATAACCATCTGGTATTATTTTCTCAGTTTAACCGCCGCAGTGTATATCCTTTCCCTGTAGGCTCCGGAGATAAAAAGACGGTTTTAGATGCAATTATCGCTGATGCTAAGGAACGTGGAATTCCCTGCCGTATCACCGGTCTGAATGCTGATGCTGTGGCTACACTGGAAACACTTTACCCCGGGCAATTCCGCTTTCATTCAGACCGTGACAGCTTTGACTATGTATATGAAATCGATAAACTTGCCTCTCTTTCCGGCAAAAAATATCAGGCCAAACGTAATCATATCAATCGTTTCCGTGATATTTATCCTAACTATAAAGTAGAAGCACTTAACGAATCCAATCTGTCGGCAGCAATACAGATGGTTCAAACATGGTACGAGCAGAAAACTACTGAGAATCCGGACAGTGACTTTCACATGGAGAAAGCAGCGATATCAAAGGCATTCCATTATTATCACGAACTGGATATGGAAGGACTTCTTCTTTGGGGAGAGGACAGGCTTTTAGGCATCACTTTGGGCAGTCCCCTTTCTTCCGATACCTTTGACATTCACTTTGAAAAGGCATTTTCCGATGTACAAGGTGCCTATGCAGTTATCAATCAGGAATTTGCCCGATATCTCAAAGAGAAATATCCACAGATATGCTATCTTGACCGTGAAGAAGATATGGGAATCGAAGGACTTCGCAAGTCCAAGCTGAGCTACCACCCACACCATTTGGTTGAAAAACAATGGGCATGCCTTTTGGAGGATGAATATGAATATTAAAATACCTGTTTCATCGGACATCCCTGCTCTGCGCATGCTATGGAAGGAAGCCTTTGGGGATAATGATGAATTTCTGGACAACTTCTTTTCTACTGCTTTTCATACAGACCGTTGTCGTTTTATTACTTCTGATGATGCACCGGCAGCAGTTCTTTACTGGTTTGATTGCCTGTATATGAATAAGCCTGTGGCATATTTGTATGCTATTGCTACTGCTAAGGCTCATCGTGGTCAGGGTTTATGCCATCTGTTGATGAACGAAGTACATTCAAAGCTACAGGCTTTGGGATATGCCGGTGCTATTCTTGTTCCTGCTGACAGCAGGCTTTTTGAGCTGTATCAGACACTTGGCTATCAGACCTGCTGCTATATTAATGAGTTCACATGCAAAGCTTCTTCCAAGAAGGTGCCCCTTCGCCGGATTTCTGCTGAAGAATACACCACACTTCGAAGAAAGCTGTTGCCTAATGGCGGCATTTTACAAGAGCATGAAAATACAGACTTTTTATCAACGCAGAGCAACTTTTATACCGGGGATAATTTCTTACTTACTGCCCGCATGGAGAACCGGCAGCTGTTTGGCATGGAATTATTAGGGGATACTTCTTGCGCCCCCGATATTCTCTATACTCTTGGTTGCAATCAGGGAATCTTTCGTACACAGGGACACAGTATGCCATTTGCCATGTATCATGATTTATCTGATGCCTCCCTGCCATTACCTTCCTACTTTGGGCTGGCATTTGACTAAACTCAACGCTTCGTTTAGTTTTCATAAAAAGTACGTTAATTGACCCTACCGCCTTGAGGATTTATAGTTAAATTACGGTACCGGCCAACAGGCTTCGACGGGAGCTTTTCATTGATTAAAAATTCAATTTTAGAAAGGTATGGTAATTCATATGAAAACAATCGGAGAAAATATTAAAATCATGAGACGCAAATGCGGCTTTACACAGGAAGAACTGGCTACAAGACTTTCTGTAACACCGCAAGCAATCTCTAAATGGGAGAACGGAAACGGTACTCCTGATATATCACAACTCATACCCCTGGCGCAGATATTCGGTATCACAACCGACTCTCTTCTTGGAGTCGTATCTGCCACCTACGGCGATGCACATACTGAGGCAGCTCTTGGTCACGAGAAGCTGTTAATGTCTACCTCTCAATCTGAAGCAGAGAAGCATCTTGCTGCTTATACTTATTTCCGTGCCGAATCTGAAAAAGAGCCGACAAACTACACCATTATGCGTAAGTGTATAAACCATGCAGCTGAAATCAGCAGACATGCTGATTTTAGTGGTTTTCTATCAGATACACCTGAGCAATACCAAGAAATTATTGCTGACTGCGAGCGAAAAAACCTCTGTATTTCCCGCTATTGTGAGGATAAATCAGAGGTTGAAAAATCCGACTATGCTATGATTTGGATTTACATTCACATTAAGGAATTTGATAAAGCAAAGGTATTAATTGACCGTCTGCCTAGCTTAAACAGTAATAATCTGCAAGAGCATATTATAACAAAGCTTTCTCTTTTCAAGCACAACTTTACACCGGATAAAGCTGAGATTGCCAACAGTATGCAAAAATTACTGAATACCACAGGAAAGCTATTCTTTTTTACCTTTGAAGATTATGCCTATTTTGCAGACAGCAAGGAAGCCATTACTTACTGCGATAAACTCCTTGGAATCCTTGACGCTTACAAAGCTTTTGATGAGCTGCTACCGTCCATCTTGGCAGGGGAGAACTTACTTCGTAGCTCTCTTCCTATGTGTCATACAAAACATGGTGACTTCGACAGTGCTGCTGCCGAGTTGATAAGAATTGCCAATAACTATGCTACACTTGCCTCTATTGATGAGACATATAAAGATATCGAGAATGCCAAAACAGATGCTCGTAATGCTATCGAAAAGGCTCTTGCCAAGCTAAAAGCTAACTGTCGCGAAAAGGTTTGCGCTTGTGCGCAATATTCTGAAGCTCTGAAAATTATTGAAAGTATGGGATAAGATTCTTCTAGATTGAGATTTAATTGAACTGGTGTAGCCAAGTGGTATGCTCGACTGCCGAAGTTATGAAAAGTTTTTAGCACATCACTGGCGCTTATTTCTACACCTATAAAAAGACCAAGTAAATCCTTGATAGTTGGTCTTTTGTCACTGTTTCA
>SVFJ01000151.1 GCA_015056925.1 Lachnospiraceae bacterium
ACTTTGTTGTCGCTTCATCAGCTCTTTTGTAAGTTGCTGTATCTCAGCGACGAATGTTATCTTATCATGTCATTTTCATAATGTCAACAGCAAATTGTATCTTTTTTTGATTTTTATAATATTCGTAAAAATGCCCTAAAACAGAGCACTTTGGGCATTTATTGTGCATTTGCAATGCAAATTGTAGGAATTGCACAAGAATTTACATAATCCCATCTTGCCTGTCTTACATTTATCTTTACTTCCCACTTGCCCAATGACCATCAACACTACAAAATATCTGTATTCTATCCCTTTTGTGTAAGATTACTTTTGTTTCCATGTTACTATTTATGTCAATCACACATTTTCCTCCACTTTTTGCGCAAATTCACGCAATATAATCTAAACCCCCAACAAAGTTTTGCACTTTCAATCATATATGTTATAATTTTAGATAACCAATTGAAGTATTTCCTATTAATATAAAATACTTCACGTTTCAACGGAGGATATCATATGATTAAAAAGAACTTTAAAAAGCTTGTTGCTATTTCTACCGTTGCTGTATTAGCACTTTCCTGTACAGCCTGCGGTGGTTCAAGCTCAACAAGAACACAGATGTTGGATAAGACTGTAAAATCTTCCATCTATGTAGAACCTATTGAGGGTATTTCTGATGATTTCATCAGAGGTATGGATGTTTCTTCTATATTAGTAGAAGAAAAGAGCGGCGTAAAATATTACGACGAGAACGGTAAAGAAGCAGATGTCTTTACTGTTATGGCAGATGCCGGTGTTAACTATGCCAGAATTCGTGTTTGGAATGACCCATACGATGAAAACGGCAACGGTTATGGCGGTGGTAATAACGATGTAGCCACTGCTATCGAACTTGGTAAACGTGCAACAGATAACGGCATGAAGGTTTGTATCGACTTCCATTACTCAGACTTCTGGGCTGACCCTGCTAAACAGATGGTACCTAAAGCATGGGAAGGTATGGGCGTTAGCGAAAAGTCAGATGCTTTATACAAATTTACCAAAGACAGCTTAAATCAGCTCTTAGATGCCGGTGTAGATGTTTCTATGGTTCAGATTGGTAACGAGACAAATAACGGTATGTCAGGCGAGAAGATTATTGCTAATGTTACACAGCTTATGAATGCCGGAAGCAAGGCAGTTCGTGAAATATCTACTGAACGTGAAAAAGATATTCAGATAGCTGTACATTATACAAATATTTCTGATGCCGATAATATTTCAAAGCTTTTATATAAACTTGCAAGCTTCCAGGTTGATTATGATATTTTTGCAGTATCCTATTATCCATACTGGCATGGCAGCTTCGAAAACCTTAAGAGTGTGTTAACAATGGTTCAGGAGAAATACGGCAAGAAAACTATGATTGCCGAAACAGCATCCCTTTATACACCTGAGGACGGTGACTGCAATGGTAATAGTGTTGATGTCACACAGTTAACAGACGGTTACTCTGCTACTATTCAAAGCCAGGCAACAACCGTTAGAGATGTATGTGCCGCTGCACACGAAGCCGGTGCTCTCGGTGTATTCTACTGGGAGGGGGCTTGGATTCCGGTTGGTAACGAATGGGAATCCAACTCCAAGCTTTGGGAAACCTACGGAAGCGGATGGGCATCAAGCTATGCTGCCGGATATGACCCTGATGACGCAGGTCAGTATTACGGCGGATGTTCTTGGGATAATCAGGCAATGTTTGATTTTTCAGGTCATCCATTGGAGTCATTAAATGTATTTAAGTACTTAAAGTGCGGTACTACTGCCGATTTGGCGGTTGACTTCACCGTACAGCCGACTGTAACCTGTAATGTAGGTGCAGACATCACTTTACCTGAAAAGATTGAAGTTGTATATAACGACCGAAAAGCCAATACAGAAGAATCCGTTACTTGGAACGCTGATGAAATTGCAGCCATTGATACTTCTATAGAAGGAAAATATGAAATTAACGGTTCTTTAGCAGATGGTACAGCCGTTAAATGTACACTTAAAGTAGAATTATTAAATTATGTATTAAACCCAAGCTTTGAAGAAGCTGATACTTCTATGTGGAACGTAACCTACAACGGAGCCAAGAATCCGACAGACTTTCAGGAGAAGGGTCCGGATGCGCTTACAGGTAATGTTTCCTTCCATTTCTGGGACGAAAGCAATATGGACTTTGCAATCGAGCAAACCATTACAGGATTAGAGAGCGGTACATACAAATATACTGCTTACTTCCAGGGTGGCGATATCAATGAATCAGCAGAGATGGAAATCTACATCATCTCTAACGGTACAGAGTATACTGCACCATTTACAGCACAAGGCTATGCGAACTGGCAGGACCCTACTATCTCAGATGTTGAAGTTACAGACGGAACCGTAACCATTGGCGCACGCATCAAGTGTAATGCCAAGGGTTGGGGAACAATGGATGACTTTACATTGAACTTAATTAAATAAGATATCACAAATTGCGAAAGCGTCATCATTCCGATGACGCTTTCAGCTTATCTATATTCACTTCCTAATGTTCTCATAGAATTTAAAATTGCCAGTACAGAAACTCCCACGTCAGCAAACACTGCTGCCCACATATTTGCAATGCCCAAAGCACCTAGCAGTAATACTATCAACTTTACGCCCAATGCAAACACAATATTCTGCTTCACGATGCGTACTGTCTTTCTTGAAATATTCACAAGCGTAGAAATCTTCTGAATATCATCATCCATAAGCACAATATCCGCCGCTTCAATCGCCGCATCTGCTCCCATACTTCCCATCGCAATACCAATATCTGCTCTTGTTAATACAGGTGCATCATTAATTCCGTCTCCTACAAACGCCAGCTTTTCCTTACCGGTCTTTCCGGCCAAAAGCTCTTCCACTTTGGCAACCTTATCCTGTGGCAAAAGCTCTGCATACACCTCATCGAGCTGTAGTTCCTTCGCTACTGCTCCTGCTGTCAAGGCATTATCCCCGGTCAGCATAACGCACTTCTTTACTCCCAGCTGTTTCATGCGTCCAATTGCCTTTGATGCATTCTCCTTAATCGAATCTGCGATTACAATTGCACCTGCAAATTTACCTTCACATGCAACCAGGACTACTGTTCCGATACCCTGCAGTACCTCCTTCGCCATAGCATAATCGATTCCGTATGTCTGCATCAGCTTCTCATTTCCAAGTAAAACCTCTCTTCCATCCACCCAAGTACGGATACCATGTCCTGCAATTTCCTCTGTATTGCCGACACGCTCAACTGTAACAGTTCCCATGTATGCCTCTCTGATTGATGCCGCAATCGGATGATTCGAATATCCCTCTGCATGGGCTGCAATATCCAGTAATTCATCCTTTGCCAGCATAGACGGATAAACCTCTACTACCTTAAACTCTCCCTTAGTCAGTGTTCCTGTCTTATCCATTACAATGGTAGTCATCTCTGACATTGCTTCCAGATAATTGCTTCCCTTCACCAGGATTCCATGCTTAGATGCTGCACCAATCCCACCAAAGAATCCCATCGGCACAGAGATTACCAATGCACACGGACAGGAGATAACTAAAAAGATACAGGCTCTGCGAAGCCATACTGTAAACTCTCCGAAGAATAGTGTAGGAACCACTGCTAATAATACAGCACCAATCGTTACAATAGGGGTATAATACCGTGCAAACCTTGTAATAAAATTCTCTACTTTTGCCTTTTGTGAGCTTGCATTCTCCACCAGCTCCAAAATACGGGCCACCGTGGAATTTTCGAATGCGCTTGTAACCTGCACTCTTAAGGTTCCGCTTCCATTCACACAGCCACTATGGATTTCCTTACCAACACATGCTCTTCTTGGAACCGACTCACCTGTCAGTGCTGACGTGTCCACAAGGGATTCTCCTTCTACAACGATACCGTCTAAAGGAATCCTCTCTCCCGGCTTTATCACAATAACTGCACCTATCTCCACATCATCCGGGTCAACCTGCACCAATGCTCCGCCTTCCTCTATATTGGCATATTCCGGGCAGATATCCATCATATCACTAATAGACTGTCTTGATTTGCCTACTGCATAGCTTTGGAACAGTTCTCCCACCTGATAAAACAGCATAACTCCCACTGCCTCAAGATATTCCTGTACTGCAAAAGCTCCAAAGGTCGCAATCATCATAAGAAAGTTCTCATCAAATACTTGTCCCTTTTTTATATTTCTTACTGCCTTTGCTATAATGTCATAGCCTATAACAAGATACGGAATCAGAAATACAACAGGTAATATCCATGGATGAAGCCAGCGTTCCAACATCCCGCTATGCTCCGATATAAATAATATGATGAACAGCACAAAGGCTATGACAATTCGCTTTAATATCTTCTTCTGCTTCTTACTCATAAATCTCTCCTCACGAAATCAGTATAAAAAGGTTGAAAGTTACCCTTCAACCTTTTCCATCCTTATAATATCACCTTGCACTCCTCATCAATCTTAGCGCAGGCTGCCTGTACTTCCTTCATAATCTCATCAAAACGTGCATCATCTGCATCAATAGTAAGCTTCTGAGCTAAAAAGCTGATGCTCACCTCATTCACACCGTCAATCTTTCTGATTAAATCCTCCATCTTTGCAGCGCAATTTGCACAGTCTAAATCTTCCATTTTAAATTTCTTCTTCATAGCTATCTTCTCCTTTTCACTCATCATTTATTCTTCAATATGCTCTCTTCCCTGGTCTATAATTGTCCGCACATGCTCATCAGCCAGAGAATAAATAACCGACTTACCCTCACGTCTGCCGGTTACCAGCTTTGCCTGCTTCAATATCCTAAGCTGATGTGATATCGCAGACTGATTCATATTCAATGCCTCTGCTAAATCGCATACGCACATCTGCGACTCAAACAATACATATAAAATACGGATTCG
>SVFJ01000024.1 GCA_015056925.1 Lachnospiraceae bacterium
CAGTATGGAGCTGTATTTGTTGTGGATACAACGTCAACATATGCGATGCGTCCAATCCATATTGAAGAGGATAATGTGGATTTTGTTATGGCATCTGCACAGAAGGGAATTATGTCTATGACAGGACTGTCCTTTATTGTGGGTAAGAAGTCTATTATTGAAGCATCAGCTTCCTATCCGACCCGTTCTTATTACTGTAATTTATACATGCAGTATGAGTATGCAAAGAAGAACGGAGAGATGCATTTTACACCACCGGTACAGGTGATTTATGCAACCAGGCAGGCGCTTAGGGAGTACTTTGCAGAGGGCGAAGAAGCTAAGTGGGCACGTCATACCAGAGTGCATACAGCTATTAGGGAAGGTCTTGAGAGACTTGGTTTTGAGATATTTATTCCAAGGGAATTGGAGTCAGGCTTGGTAGCAGCAGCTATGTATCCGAATGACCCTAATTGGGATTTTGTAAAAATTCATGATTATTGTTATGAGAGAGGATTTACGATTTATCCGGGAAAGGTTGAACAGAGAGGAATGTTTAGATTATGTTCTCTCGGAGCAATTGACAAAGAGGATATAGAGGCATTTTTTGAGGTGTTTGAGGAAGCATTAAGAACATATCATGTTCAGGTACCGGTGAAGTATTAAAGATAGAGTTGAGAAAGGATTACTTTTATATGAAGAAGGTATATACATGTTTTTGTACAGATGTAATACATGAAGGACATCTAAATATATTGCATGAAGCATGTAAATATGGTGAAGTAACCGTAGGTGTGCTGACGGATGCGGCAATGGTGAGGTTTAATCGTTTTCCGACGATTTCATTAGAGGAAAGAATGGCATTGGTTCGTGAGACCGGTTTAGCAAAGCAGGTTATTGTTCAGAATGAGATTATGTATGACAGTATTTTGCAGGACCTAAAGCCTGATTATGTCATTCATGGAGATAATTGGCAGGAAGGCCCTGAGAAAGCAATTCGAGAGAATGTGCTTTCAAATTTGGAATCTTATGGTGGTGAATTAATTGAGATACCATATACTTACAATGATATGGTTAAGAAGATTGATGACCGAATGAAGGAAAAGCTGGCAATGCCGGAGTTTCGTAGAAAGCGTTTGAGACAGCTGATTGAAATGCGCCCTATCGTTAAGACTTTGGAGGTTCATTCGGGATTAACAGGTCTGATTGCGGAGAAGACAGTAGTAGAGAATAATGGTGAATTAGACCAGTTTGATGCTATGTGGATATCGAGTCTTTGCGATTCGACTGCAAAGGGAAAGCCGGATATTGAATTGGTAGATATGTCCTCACGAATCAGAACAATAGATGACGTATTGGATGTCACTACAAAGCCTATTATTTTGGATGGCGATACAGGCGGACTGGTAGAGCATTTTGTTTATAATGTGCGTACTTTAGAGCGTATGGGCGTGTCGGCAGTTATTATAGAGGATAAGACGGGTCTAAAGAAGAACTCTCTGTTTGGAACAGAGGTAGAACAGACACAGGATAGCATAGAGAATTTCTGTGAGAAGATTAAGGCAGGTAAGCAGGCTCTTCGTACAGATGAATTTATGATTATTGCCCGTATTGAAAGTCTTATTCTTGAAAGAGGAATGGAGGATGCCTTGGAAAGAGCATTTGCTTATGTGGATGCAGGGGCAGATGGTATTATGATTCATTCCAGAAGAAAGAGTCCGGATGAGATTGTTACTTTCTGTAAGCGATTCAGAGAGAAGAATGCGGATACGCCGATTGTTGTTGTGCCAACCTCGTTTAACAGTATTACAGAAGAAGAGCTTGCCGAGGCCGGTGTCAATATTGTCATTTATGCAAATCAGTTGACTCGTAGTGCATTTCCGGCCATGCAGGAGACTGCGGTTGAGATTTTGAAGCATCATAGGGCCTTGGAGGTAGACAGTAGATTGATGCCGTTTAAAGATATTATCCGTTTAATCGATGAGATATAGTGGATGATTTATAGAGGAATATACAGGAAAGTAATGGTTAGAAGCATATGAAAGAAGTGGCAATACTTATGGCAGCAGGCTTGGGAACAAGAATGAGGCCGTTAACAGAGAAGATGCCAAAGCCTTTGGTAAAGGTCTTTGGAAAGCCCATGATAGAGACTGTCATAGATGGACTTTTACAGAGAAATGTGGAAGAATTATATGTAGTAACCGGATATTTAGGAGGACAGTTTGCTTATTTGACAGCCAAGTATCCTCAGGTGAGACTGGTTGAGAATCCGGATTATCTTGTAAAGAATAATATTTCTTCCATTTATGCAGCGAGAGAAGCCTTGGAAAAAGGGAACTGTTTTATCTGTGAATCAGATTTATATGTAGCAGATAAGAGCATCTTCACTAAGGAATTAGACAAGTCCTGTTATTACGGAAGATTTCAGGAGGGATATTCGTCAGATTGGGTATTTGAGATGACGGATGGAAGAATTACCAGAGTGGGAAAACAGGGAACCGATTGTTATAATATGGTCGGTGTAGCTTATTTCAAGCAGGAAGAAGCAGCTATTCTTAAAAAATATATTGAAGAGGCATACAGTAAAGAAGAATGCAGTGATATGTTTTGGGATGATGTTGTGAACCAACACTTAGATGAGCTTACCCTGGCAATAGAGCCGGTTGTTGCAGGACAGCTGGTTGAGATAGATACAGTTGAGGAGTTAATAAGTATAGATGAGAGCGCAGGAATTATTAACGCTGATTAAGGAAGCGGGAATTGAAACAATAGCCGGAGTACCGGATTCGACATTAAAACAGTTTTGTGATGCATTGCAACAGGAGAAGTCATTCAAGCATCATACAACTGTTAATGAGGGAGCAGCGGTTGCGATGGCAGTAGGTAGCTATCTGGCAACAGCAAAGCCGGCATGTGTATATATGCAGAATTCAGGAATTGGTAATGCAGTGAATCCTTTGACATCATTGGCAAATAAGGATGTTTATGGTATTCCGATGCTGTTTATCGTAGGTTGGCGAGGAGAACCGGGAGTAAAGGATGAGCCTCAGCATGTATTCCAAGGTAAGATTACCTGTGAATGCTTTGATTTATTGGCAATTCCATATGAAGTCATTGATTGTAATACAACGGTTGAGGATATGACGTCAATTATAGATAAGGCTAAGGATGCCTTTGCACAGGATTTGCAGTTTGCAATTATTGTGAAGAGTGGAACCTTTGAAAAGGATAAAGCTTTTACATGGGATAATGGACAGGCTTTGAACAGAGAAGAGGCACTCGGAAAGCTTTTAGAGGTATTGCCACAGGAGGTTCGTATTGTATCGACTACAGGTAAGATTTCCCGTGAGTTATACGAGCAGAGCAATCGTCTCTACGGTGGACATGATAATCTCTTTATGTCTGTTGGCGGTATGGGACATGCATCAATGATTGCACTTGGAATGGCAGCATCCAGACCGGATAAGACCATAGTATGTGTAGAAGGTGATGGAGCAGCATTGATGCATATGGGGAATATGGCATTGGTTGCCTCTGAGAAGCCTGAGAATATGTATCACATTATTATCAATAATCAGGCTCATGAGTCGGTGGGAGCGATGCCTACAGATTGTCAGCAGATTTCTTTTGCAGAGGTTGCAAAGTCCTTAGGATATCAGGAAGCTCGCAGAATAGAGACTTTAGAAGAGATAGAGAGTATCGGAAAGGATATTCAGACAAAGAAAGGACCTCTTTTCTATGAGATTATGGTAGGATTAGGTTCACGTGCAGATTTATGCAGACCTAAGGAATCTGCAAAGGAAAATAAAGAAGTTTTTATGAAGAAGTTTTAATATAGGGCATGATAAAGAGGTTCCGATGATGAGTCGGAACCTCTTAGCTTTTAGTCAAAGTATATAATTAGTCAATTGCGTATGCAAGTGTAGATGATTTGGAGCCACAATTACTGATAGCCCATGTTCTCGCATCAGAAGCATTTCTTGTAGCATAGCCATAGTTGTTGGATGGTCTCCAGCTAAGGGTTCCCAGGCTTCCGATAGAAGAAGCACTGTAGTCTCCTGTACTCAGGAACTGACTGTTATTACCGGAACCATTGATTACTGCTCCGGCATAGGTACCTGCATCAAAGTAATTCTTTTCTGAGTAAATCTTACAATTTGTATATGGTGTATATCCTAAGTTGAAATCATATACAAAGTTATTGTAGCAATGGAAATATCCGTAACGCATTAATCCGGGTGCACGGGTAACGGTTGAACGGAAATAATTGTTTGCAATTGTCATACATGGATAACCATCGTAAGTACTTGCACCATCCTCGCCTGGATAGCCTAAAATAAGGCCATATTTGTGTCCACCAAAGTAGCAGCCATTAACAGTAACAAAAGTAGCATTTAAACCAACATAAAGGAATTTATCGGTGTCATTTGCGTGAATAGATGTATCAGTAGTCATATCATGACCTGTCCATGTGCAGTGGTCCATCCAGAAGTTTGTACCGTCTGAGATATACATCTGGATATCATCATTTGCGTTGATTGCTACATCATGGCTGAATGTAATGTTTTTATAAATATTATTTCCTGAAGATGAAATATTACGGAAATGAATATTATTTAATGTGTGGTTGCTGTATGAACCGATAAAGGTTTTATTCTTTCCAACAGTTACCTTTGTTAATGAGCTTGCGCTGATATTTCCACCAATAATAATGGTATATGGTGTAGAGCCTGAGGCGTAGGTTTGAAGCTCAGATACTGTATCAACAGTAACAACATCACCTAATACACCACCAATTACGGAAGCTTTTTCATTCCCACTCATGTCCTTGCAGTAGCCGGCAAAGCCTTCTGCACCGTAAGAATTGAAGCGGAAGCACTGCGAAGCAGAACCTGTATAGGTTGAAAGGATATAACTGCTTCCTGAAAGAGTTAATGCAAGATTGGTATTTGCATAGTTAACGATTTTATAGTTTAAACCATGTGACCATGAGTCAGTCTTTACAGAAACAATCTTCCAGTACTGAGCATTGGTACTTGAGCTTCCTGTTGTAACAACAGATGTACCACTGGATGCACTGTTTCCGCTTGGAGCTAAGACGTATCCTGTAGCCATGTTTACAATTCTGTAATAGTCACTTCCTACCTTCTGGATTACCCAATTGTTATAATCAGAAGAAGTAGAATTTGTTGTTACAGTGCTATTTAAGCTGCCTGCAGTTACTTTATATCCGTCTGAACAGTTTACGAAATTCATTTCCTGTACAGGATAGTTACTTGCAATACCTGCTGTTGAAGAGGATGTACTACCAGAACTACTAGAACCTGAAGAACTGCTTGCAGATTCGAATATAAACTGCTGGCATGCGAGTCCGTTATAAGACCATGTACCGATATTGCCACCATTAGCGGTAGACCAGCCGTATACATCTACTGCCTGTGAACCGCCTGCGTGTTTAGGTAATAAGCAGTAAGCACCGGAAGTAGAGCTTTGTACGACTTGGAAAATCTGATTGCTTCCGCCACTGGCAGTATATACGTCGATGTTGGCACCATCCGATGTGCTCTTTCCACAAACATCCATCATTCTACCGCTGGATAAACCACTCATTAGGGTAATGTAATTATTTCCCTGATTCGTTACATACCATTTCTGAGCATAACAGCCGTTATAGGCCCACTGCTGTACATTTGTACAGTTTGCATCGGTTCCGTTAGTAACGTCGATGTATAAGCCGCTATGTACATTCTTGATATAATACCAGCCGTCACTGATATAGTTTGAGCTTGAAGAACTCGAACTAGAAGAGCTGGAACTTGAAGAACTAGAGCTACTCGAAGAGCTTGGCCATGGTGCCTGTTCAAAGTACCAAATCTGATTGTCGCTACCCTTTTTGGTGTACTCTAATACATTGGCACCTGATGCTGTAGAAGCACTAGCTACATCCAGGCAGGATGCGAAATTAGATACTTGTGTGGTGATGTAATAACCACCATTGCTGTCTGCCGCTGTAATAGCAAAGTTCTGTGCGGTAGCACTGTTGTTCTCCCATATCTGGATATTGGTACCGTTTGTAGAAGAACCATTTGCTACGTCCAAAGAAATGCCGCCTGTCATATCGGTGGCTGGGTGAAGTCTGTAATAGCCAGTAGAGCTATTCTGCTCCAGTATCCAACGTTGTCCAAGGGAACCTGTTCCAGTTGCCTGAACAACATTTGCACCGGAGGATGAGGAATCATTCTCCACCTGCAGATATAATCCGCTGTTTTTGTTTTTAATGTAATAAATGTTACCACTTTCCGGCGTGGTTGCCGCTGCTTTCGCTGTCATTACCGGAGTAATGGCAAACGATGTGAGTGTGAGCGCCATGCATGTGAGGTAGCATAGCATTTTCTTGAGCGATTTTCTCACGTATTTTTCCTCCTATTATTTATTTGACCAAAGTCACGATTTCATTATATTTTGTAGGTATTATGTGAACAACATCATAAAATCACGAAAAAATATTTTGGTATTTTGTTCAATAAAATTTGTTAAAGTAATAAAAAATAAAGGTTTTTGGTGGTTGATTTGTGCAAAACAAACAATGACATAGTGTAACACTTTGGGAATTAGTAAATTATTTGAATATAAATTGAATCTAAAAATTGTGCAATTTTTATAAAGGAAATGCGATTTACTTGGCATTTTGGTAGTTATGATATATAATGTGCAGAGGTTGAGAGCGTAAATGTTGTAATATATGTGAGGAAATATATGTTTAGAAAGGTTTATAATTTTATTACGAAAAACCATGATAAGAAAGAAACGATTTGGTCATATATTTATTCGGGAATGTTTCGTATGCAGTTATTGCTGATAAAGCCTAAATATCTGCAAAAGTACTGGGGAGAAGAAGGAAAGGAATCTGTTGATAAAGAGGAGATAGAAACATATCGCTATGCAGTGAAGGTATCAAGAATTGTGAATCGTATATGTTCTAAGACTTCATGGGAAAGTAAATGTCTTGTCAGGGCTTTAACAGCACAAAAGCTCTTGAAGAGTAAAAAGATACATACTACACTGTATCTCGGATGTAAGATGGAAGAAGGTAAGATGGTAGCCCACGCATGGCTTCGCTGTGGTGAATTATTTGTTACAGGCGGAAATGGAGAAGGTTATGCAGTGGTAGATAAGTTTTATATATAGGTCAGTTTATCCTCGAAATTCTTTGTTTCGAGGATTTTTTGTGTCAAGATGAACTATTGCATTATTTGAAATGCTATAGTAATATGTAATATTATGGGATAGCCATATAGAGGTAGTTGTTGTGAAGAGGATGGAAAAATGGAGAGAGACGAATTAATTAAAATTAGTAAGAAATTAAATGTTACAGACCTTGCTGGTGAGAAAGTAATGATTGACTTTGAGTCAGGCAAGTATTTTATGATTAAAGGTGTGGGGAACGACATTTGGGATATGCTACAGAGTGAGATAACACCAGAGCAGATTATTGAGAAGCTTTTAACAGAATATGACGTTAGTAAGGAAGAATGCGAGAAAGCTGTCATGGACTTCTTAGGTAAGATGAGAGAGTTACAGTTTATTTAGTTAGAAGGTAAAGAAATCAATGAATAAGATTAAGAAATTATGGCTGGACAGAAGGAATCAATATGCCTATTTTAGATGGTTGATAAGCTATGCAAAGCCTTATTTGGGTCGTATTTCTTTAATGATGCTAATCAGTTTGTTGAATACTGTTTTATCATTAGCTATGGTGCATATTTCAAAGGGCATTATAGACCGTGCAACAGCAGGAAGCAGTTTTCTTATGTTGGTTGCTTTGTACTTAGGGCTTACATTAATGGCGCAGGGAATTTCAGTTTTTTCAACTTTATTTTCCACCATGCTTAATGAAAAATTTTCGTTTGGTATTCGTAAGCAGTTGTATGAGAAGATTATTAATTCTCATTGGATAGATGTAAAGCGTTATCATACAGGTGATTTGATGACACGACTTACCAGTGACGCTACTAGTATTGCAGATGGTATAGTAACGGTTATTCCGAATATTATCCTTTTAGCAATAGAGTTGGTACTGGTATTTTTTACGTTATTTTACTATTCACCGATTTTAGCAGTATTTGCATTGCTTGTGGCTCCTGTATCTGCATTATCTTCTTTTTGGCTTGGGAAGAAGCTCAAAAGGTTACAGATTAAGGTTCAGGAATCAGAGTCAAGATATCGTTCCTTTATGCAGGAAAGCCTTGCTAATATTTTGGTCGTTAAGTCGTTTGCAAACGAAGAATATTCGGCAAACAGATTGACACAATTAAGAGACGAAAGATTTCATTGGGTATATAAGAAGACGAAGATGGGACAGATAAGTTCTACGTGTATGTCCCTTTCTTTTCAGGTAGGTTATATTGTAGCATTTGCATATGGTGCATTACAGATTTCACGTAGTGTGATTACATATGGTACGATGACGGTCTTTTTAAATCTGGTGAATCGTGTGCAGGCACCCGTATTGATGCTGGCACAGCAGATTCCGAAGGTGGTATCGGTACTGGCATCGGCAGGACGAATTATTGAGATTCAGAATATTCCGTTAGAGGAGAAGTTGCCAAAGCATATTGAAGCAACAGAAGTTGGCTTGAAGATGGAGAAGGTTTCTTTTGGCTATATGGAGAATGAAACTGTTCTGGAAGATGTTTCGTTAGAAGTGAAGCCAGGAGAGTTTGTAGCGATTATTGGTGAGTCGGGTATTGGTAAGACTACTTTGATTCGTTTGATTATGTCATTTATGAGCAATATACGTGGTACTATTAGCTTTTGTAATAACAAAGGTGAGATAGAGAAAGCAAACGCTGGATCGAGAGAATATATTGCATATGTTCCGCAAGGGAATACCTTGTTTAGTGGTACGATAAGAGAGAATCTTCGCATGGGAAAGCTTGATGCTACAGAAGAGGAATATGTGGAAGCCTTGAAGCTGGCATCAGCATATGACTTTGTAATGGAGCTTCCTAATGGAATAGATACGGTAATTGGTGAACGTGGTCATGGAATTTCAGAAGGACAGGCACAGAGACTTGCAATTGCAAGAGCATTCATCAGAAAAGCACCGTTCCTGATATTGGATGAAGCAACCTCTGCTTTGGATGAACAGACAGAGCTTAGGGTAATTCAAGGCTTACAGCAGTTAGAGCCTAAACCAACCTGTTTGATTATTACTCATCGTAAGAGTATTTTAAGCTGTTGCGATAGAGAGATTAAGATTGAAGATGGAAGAGTAAGTTTATAGGTAAATAAGAACGCCGACTCGTTATGAGTCGGCGTTTTGTTATGAATAGATACTTTTGTTTGTTAGAGTTCATCTATATACTCTTCTACAATTTCTTTCGTTTTATCAAGAACATTCTGTGCCATCGCGCAGATGTATAGACAGATAAAGATATTCTCATCTAATTCTTGAGTGGCGGATGTAGAATCTTGGTGGTTCAGCCATTCGTCTATTACATTAAAATCAAGATATTGTTTCCAATACTCACGATTAAGTTTCTTTACAATTTCTGTCTTCATTGGAACATAAATATCATTCCAATCGGAATCCTTCTTCGCACTATTTCTGCCAAAGTCACATTTATAACATTGAGTGTAGAGTGAAGGTGGCATAATATCCTTAAAGGCTTCCCTGAAAATGTGTCGATGGGAGTTGCCTTTTAAGTATAGATAGCGCGGAATAGAAACTGCAAAATCAATAACCCGATAGTCAAGGTACGGAATAACATATCTAACACCGGAGTAAGCACCTTGTAATGAAATATTGTCTAATCTGTTGCGACTTCCTCCATTGAGAATGTGCATTTTAGGATCGTAAGCAAAGGAAACCGCATTCATATCTTTTTCGTTATATCGCTTAGCAAACTCTTTGTTTAAAAGATTTGTAGCTGCTATAGGTGAATGAAAAGGTTTTGTGATTTTTTGGTGAGTTTGTGTTAGGTTATGATAACAGTTTTTTAAAGTACGCAGTATTCGATATTTAGAACCTGCTGAGGCTAACCACATCTGTCTAAAATAATGATAATATTCATGGTAATAGAATAGTTCATATGGATTGCAACGGTGACTGACCCCCTCATCTCCGCCATGGCCTGTAAATACAATCTTGGCACCGCTACGATTAACAAATTGGGAAGTGTGGGAAATTGTTAAGGTATTGACATAAGCAGGTAATATATATCGATAAACATCTATTTCGTTATAGTCGATATTGATATTAAGCTCCTGCATGGTTTTGTCGAGATTACTATCTGCATCTAATTCTTGCTTGATATTGGTATAATTGCAAGTTATATTTTCTTGTTTGCATATATCTTCAATGACCAAGCGTTCATCGTGCTCCACTAGGGGATATAATGCAGGATTAGGGGACCATGAGAAAAAAGTGCATTCATGACCTAGTCGATTAATTAAAATATCAATTACACCTGAGTCTAGACCACCAGATAGTTCAGCGCCGATATGGCAGGCGGTCGCATCAATTCTTCTTTTAATTGAGTCAGTAATAAGCTGATTCAAGTGGGATTGGTACTTTGCTTCTGAAGAAAAACGTATTTTTTGTTTTCCAAGTTGCCAATAGGTATGTTTTTCTAATGTAAGTTTATGATCTTTACAGTACAAGTTTATATATCCGCCCGGTTTAACACAAAAGACATTGGAATATTCAGTCTTTTCGGGACTAATATTGGAATATCCGGATACTGTTTTAAAAATCCAATCAGCATCTATTTTAATGTCTGATTGAAGGAGTGAGGTGATACCGCGGATATCTGTGGAAAATACAACAAATTCGTTATCAGCATAATAAAATAATGGTCTAATCCCCATATGGTCGCGAAAAATGGTCAAGGTGTTGTCTGTCTCGTTGTATATGGCACCACAGAAGTCGCCGTTTATATTTTTTACGCTATCTATTCCATAATTTTCTATACAGTATAGGAGTAATTCCTCGTCAGAAAAAGTTTGTGATAGTTGATATTCATTCAATAACTCATCTCTATTGTATATGAGTGCATCTATAACTGCATATTTGAATGATGTATGAAGAATAAGATTGGCTGGTGCAGGACTTCTTGATATGTCCTCATAGCAACAGCCTAACATAAAGTTTCTTTTTTTATATATGTCGCATCCATCTCTGCCGTAAGCCTGATTCCATAATTTCAAGGAAGATGTATTTATTATTTGTTTCTTTGTGTTAGAATTTAACTGTAAATATCCAAAAATTCCACTCATCACATAAGGCCTCACTTATATATAGCATTGCGTGAAAAAAGGTCCTTATCAAATGTAGACTGACAAGGACCCTTATTTAATGTTCTAATTATGATATATCATTTGTACCATCTTTAAATAAAACGAAAGATTCAAACTCGACGTCAATCCAACCATTTTCAGTCTCGTTAATATTCAATTCCTCAATCGCAGGTGTTGTCCACTGTTTCATTATAAATACCTCCCTTAAATAAAACTTGCTCTTACACCTTAGCTTGTTTCTCGGGAAAGGTCAATAATTCTAACAAGAATGATAGAATTAATGTAACAAAAAAGGAGCTTGCGCTCCTATTTGTGTAAGCCTGCTTAGCTAATTGAATCTTCACCGAACCATCCAGAAATCTCGCCATCTCCAAGATAACCGCCGTCCCACTTTGGCTCGATATGCCAATTGTGAGCAGTCTCATTGATATTCAGTTCTTCAATTACAGGTGTTTCCCACTTTTTCATACACATTTCCCTCTCTCTCAACTCTTTTACTCGTACAGTATAGAATGAAATAGAGATTATGTAAACAAATCTAACATAATTGATAGAAATAAAGGCTCAATTCAATTATTATAGTAATAATAAATAGTTTTTGTGGCATATTAAACCTGTTATTGGTTATTATTAATAAAGAAAGAGAGTATATAAGCAGTGCTTAAGTATACTTGTGTATTGATATCCAATGCTTTAAAGGAAAAATTCTCGCTATTAACAAAAGATAATATCTGTTCTATATCCAGATAGGTAAGCATGGCGGGGGTGTCTATGGTATCTATATAGGATTTACTAAGCATATTCCAATCACGAGTAATGCGGATTGCCCAGTCATCGTTCTGAATACCGTGTCTGTCCCAGTTTTCTAGGATATAGGATGGAAGCATATCTTTCATGTTTTCTCGAATCAGCCATTTGGTAGTTCCTTGATATGCAAAGTATTCATATGGCATATGATAGCAGAAGCTTAAAATACGAATATCCTTTGTAGGGTCACGTAAAACAATACCATGCTTCAGGCCAATCTTTGTTTCCCATTCCCCCATGTAGGTGCAGCCCATCAGCTGGATTAGCTGTTGGCGGTATTGCGCCTGAGTGTTTGGGAGGCCAGAGAAGGCATACATATTTCCTTGGTCAAAGCGTTCTTTAAGAGGATATACTTTTTTAAAGGATTCGCTTAGAAAAGGATGAAGGAGTTCGTAATTCTGTTCATGCGTGGTTACTTTATGCTGCTTACGTATCTTATGCAGGTACATAAGATAAGAAGGTATAAATTTCTTCTTTGGAATGCTCATATGCTCTGCAAAGTGTGTTAAGCATTTGAAAAGAGAATGAAATTTTCTATTACAATATAAGTCATAAAATATAGGGTCGATGTTACCATAGGATATCGTAGAATTACCGAATTGTCCTGAGAGAACGACTCGGCAATCTGCCTTTGTGGCTTTATCATAAATTTCGTTTAAGTTAGGATAATTAACAAAGGCTTTATACGGAATTTCCAGAGTTTGTAGCCCATCAGGTATGCTCTCCATTGCATTTTTTCCTTCGTTGCATAGGAAGTGTGGAAGGATATTGGGATGCATTGCAACAATTGCTTTGACATCTTGGGTTTCATCATATATTTTATGTCTGTTATTTTCGGCAACTTTTTCATATGGAACGTAAGTGTATGCGTATAGGCTTTTGGATTGGGTAGCTAATAAGTCAGCAGCAATCGTCCCCACAGAAGAAGAGTCAAGCCCACTGCTTAGAGCAATACCGACCTCCTGATTGGTATGAATCGCATCTGATACACAGTTTGTTAACAGCTTACGAAAATAAGTACCATATTCTTCAGCAGTTTTGCACGTACAATCCTTAAGAGTTTCCGCAGGAGTCCAATAGGAGCGTTGTGTAATCTGTTGCTGGGTAATGGTAAGTATGGTTGCCTGTGGCAGCTTATATACCCCTTTGTAAGGTGTTTCGGGAACAACAACAGTGGGGATTAATGATGGTGCCGCAAGGTAATCCATACAATACATTTCATTAAGAGTAATCTCAGGATGAAGCTCCAGAATAGGAGTAATTAAGGTCGAAAAGGAGACCTGGTCCTTGCACGGGTAGTAATATAGGCAACGTGCGGAGACCTGGTCATTGGCAAGATATAAGGTTTTTGTATTTTCTTCCCAGACTGCAAGCGTAAAAAGTCCACGGAAATGCTTTACACAGTCAATTCCCCATTTTAAGTATGCAATATATACGAGACGTCCATCAGGTATGTTAACATCATGAATGGATAGAGCATCCATTAATTCCAATCGGTTATCTAAAATACAGTCAGTGGTAAGAATTAGATTTCGCTCATAATCAATGATAGGTAGCTGTTCGTTTACAGCCTCATTTGTAATATATTGAATGCCACAGCCCATATAGCAATTATAGAACTGCCTTGATTGGTAGCTATCGATTTTGCATTGCTTTTGGTAAGGTGCTTGCATGATAGTACCTACATTGCTATTAAGATTATTGTTATAAGAAAGAGTTCCCCATATAGCAGACATTTTGTTCCTCCCCTTGTTTTTTTTCTGTGATGATGATACCATACTAGAAGTATTTGAGCAACAAATGATAAGGCTGGAGGATTGGAAGTTGTACTATTATTTATTATTTGGAATGATTATTGAATCAGATATAGATTTTCCGCAGCTGGTTAAGGCGGAGAAAACAGAGGCTGATATTGTGATTAAATCGGGAACGATGCCAAAAGAGTTATATGACTATGAAAAAGAGTGTGGAAGTAGTTTAGGGAATAAAATAAGCTGGTTGATTAACACATATTGTTATTTGTATGTAGAAAATGGAAGTGTTATCACATATGAGTTAAAGGAAAAAGGAACCTTAAGTATGGTTCGCAATTACCTCATGGGCTGGGGGATATCTATGCTAGGTTTACAAAGAGGAATCAATGCTATGCATTGTTCGGTAGTAGCGTCAGATAAAGGAGCAATCTTAATTTCGGGAGAAAGTGGAAGTGGTAAGTCGACACTAACCAATATGTTCTTAGATAAGGGCTGGAAGCTTATGGCGGATGATATGGCATATGTTCAGACGAAGGATAGTGGAGATGTTATGGTATATCCGGCGTTTCCGCATCAGAAGCTTTGCCGAGATGCGGCACTTAGGAAGGGATATGATTTGGACGAGCTGATTTATCTTGGAGAGGATAAGGACAAGTTCTTTGTTCCGTATAAGGGTGAATTTGTGTTGCATGAAATGCCGGTTAAGGCGCTTATTATATTAGGACGTCATAAGGGGGATGAAGTGGTAACAGAGGAAGCGCAAGGATTTAATAAGTTCCTAGGGTGTGTTAATAATTTGTTTTTGAGACATATACTCGGACAGGAAAGATATTCAGGTATTCCGGCAAGAGAAAGCTTTCGTATGGCTGAAGGTATCAGAGTATTTCGGATAGTGCGTCCGGTAGAGGGAGACACCTTACAAGAAGTAACACAAAAGGCAATGACAATTGTAGAAGATATTGTGAAGGATATGTAATAAAAGGCACAGGCTCATGAGAGTCTGTGCTTTATTTAATGCATGGAAGTGTAAATGAAAAACAGCTTCCTTTTCCTTCTTCGCTTTCACAGAACACATTTCCCTCATGGCGTTCAACGATGGTTTTTACAATGGATAATCCAAGACCGCTTCCGGTATTGGAGTTTGGGGTTCTTGCCGAAGAAACGGTATAGGTGCGATTGAATATATGAGGAATCGCTTCTTTGGGAATTCCTATTCCATTATCAATAACACTTACAAGAATATAATTCTCAGATGGAAGCTGTGTAACCTTTAGGGTAATACTGCTTTCAGGAAATGAATATTTGACAGCATTAGTAAATAAATTGTCTAAAACGCGAACAATTCTAGGAATGTCGATGGCAATCTGTATGGATAAGTCATTGGCAATTTCCAACTTCATGTCATGATTATCATAACGAGTATCTACAATTGCATCGTAGAAGTATTCTTCAAAAAAGATTGCTGCATCTACTGTCTGCAGGTTTAGGGATTTTGAGGTATCCTCCACACAAAATAAGTAGTACATATCCTGTATGATTTCTTCTAAAAATCTGGTGCGTTTATCGATTAGGTTTAAGCAAGAGCGATAATCTTCATCGGATAGTACGTTTCCGGATGTTAAATAATCGGTTGCACTCCGTATCGCTGTAATTGGAGCACGTAAATCATGTGAAATATTTGCTAGCATTTCACGCCTTTCCAGTTCCATTCGCTTTAACTCTTTATTGGCTTCCATCAGCTGAGAGGATACCTGTAAGAGTTTGGCGGAAAGAGATTCGGCAGTTTCGCTTTCTATGGAGGGCTGCTCAAAAGGTATCTTTTTCATAGGTCTTTCATCCTCCGATTTTAACTATTTTTAACAATAAATTTATATCCCTTTGACCATACGGTTTCTATCATTTTTTCTAATTCAAAATCAATGTTCATTTTCTTGCGAAGACGGCTGACATTTACCATAATGGAACGTCTGTCAGCTTCCTGATAGGAGCCGAACAATGCATTTCCTAATTCCTCAAAGGTAATATCCTGATTAGGATGCGTTGCAAAGTATAGAAGCACTTCGTATTCTCGATTGGCAAGAACTATCTCTGTGCCCTTGTAAAAGGCTTTATGCGTAAGCTGGTCAATGGAAAGATTCTGTACTGTCAGTAAATGCGAGTCTTGAAGAGGTTGAATGCGTTGCATGCGCCTTAATAATACATCGATGCGAACCTTTAATTCACGAAGACTATAGGGCTTTACAATATAATCATCAGCACCTAGGGTCAGACCGGTTATTTTATCATCTTCCGCATCCTTTCCTGTAAGAAAGATAATAGGTGCAGACGTGAAGCGACGTAATGATTCGCATACCTGATAGCCGTCTAAGCCGGGCATCATAATATCTAAAAGAATACAATCAGGATTTGTTTTTTTAGCCTGTTCGATACCTTGCAGGGGGTCTGATTCGATATAGACCTGAAATCCTTCGCCACATAAGAATTTGCGATTGATTTCTAATACCTCGGCATCATCATCTATCATAAGTATTGTTGCCATGCTGTGCACCTCCTTTTGAATATATATTCAGTATAACATGAAAAGTTTTACAAAAACAATCATTGTAAGTAAGTCTGTTATATCTAAAAAAAAGATACCTTAGTTATAAAAGGTATCTTTTTGTATGTTGCGGTTTCCTTTATAATGCGGATGAAAATAGAATGAGTCCTAAATATGACCTGAGTCATATTGTAAAGCGACTATGTTTGTGTTACAAATAAAGTGGTGATGAAGATGTATTCTATGAGACGTTTTATTCAGGCAGAAGGTTTATTAATACTACTGGTAATTCTGGGAATCAGAACTACTTCACAGGTGTTGTGGAGCTTGATATTAGCTGGTATACTAATGATTTTAATCACGATGAAAAGTCTGGAGGAAGAGATTTCTTCAGGCTTTCTTTTTGTACAATATCTGGTGTCGATTCTATTTTGTATTGCGACAGCAGATTATTTGTCTTTTCTCGTATTTAGCGCTTTTTATGTGGAAGAAGGAATTAGAGTAAAAAATGCAGGATTTTTTTTGCCTTCCAGTGTGTATATGTTGACGACTATATGTGCGAAAGTAGTAGGTTTGTGGCATATAGATACACCAAGAATGATTCTGCATATATTACTTCTTTTCATGGTATCTGCGCTTTTGTGGGGATTGGAGTATTTGGTTAAGAAATATATCACGGCAGAGTGGCAGAATAAGGATGTTCTTCGTGTGGCGGCTGTAAATGAGCTGGTGGAGCGAAAGCTAAGACAGGAACTGATTGTAAAGAATTATCTTCGAGAGAGGAATGCACGGCTGGAAGAGCGTGAAACCATAAGTAGAAATATACATAATAGTGTGGGACATTCTATTACGGCGGCAATTATGACCTTGGATGCAGCAGACATGCTCTATGATACGGCGCCGGATAAGGCAAGAGAGCGCATGAATACTGCGAATGCAAGAATGAGAGAGGGGCTTGCGGCAGTGCGTCATGCGGTTAGAGTACTGGATGAAGAGAATGTTTATTTAACAGTAGAAGATATGATTCAGAATTTTGCGACTGTAGTTGAGCAGTTTACGATGGATACCATGATTCGAGTTTCGACTGATTGGGAAACAGTCCCAAGAATAATTTCCATATCAAGAGAGCATACAGAGTTTTTAACCGGTGCGTTGCAGGAGCTTTTGACAAATGGTGTAAAGCACGGTGCGGCTGATAGATTTGTAGTACGTTTGACTGCAGATAGCTGTCATGTGCGTCTTTGGGTGTCGGATAACGGTAAGAGTGATTTTGCACAGTGGAATCAAGAGGAAAGAATTGAAAAGGGCTTTGGACTAAAGAAACTCTATTCCTATGCAGAGCGTTGTGGTGGAAGTGTTGTGATTTCTATTGGAGAGAGGGGGCAAGGATTTGCTGTGGAACTAACCTTGCTGAATGATAGTGAAGAAAATAAAAGGGAATAACTGTGAGAGGAGAAGATTGAAATGAAGAAGAAGGTATTCATTATTGGGAGTATGGTGATTTTGGTAGTTATTATTTTGGCTTTGGTAATCGGAGGAATGCAAAGAAAGCCACAGGGTAGTATTCAGGGACCGGAGGATGTTGTACCTTCCTACGAAGTATTGGTGCAGAATCTGACGGATGAAGGCTATGAAATTCATGAAGAAACAAATGTGTTTGACTGTGATGTAACTGCCAAAAGAGTCATAGCGACAAAAGGGAAAAAATATATTGACATCTGTTATGAACTGAAAGAAGAGGATGTAGAAGCAGTGTTCAAAAAATACCTGGAAAAATACGAGGATACATCCTTTTATGTATTGGCGCAAAATGGAACTTTTGTCTATTGCGTCAGTGATAAAAAGACCTTTAAGAAGAGTGGTTTTACAAGTCTTGCAAATTATGGACAACAGATATTGAGATAGAGGAAGAGAGTATGAAACAGTATCGAATTTTATTAGTAGATGATGAGGTACTTTTATTAGAGAGTCTTGAAATCATTTTATCTTTAAATGATATGCAGATTGTAGGAAAAGCACATGATGGCAGAGAGGCTTTGGAGCTGTTAGAGAAGGTATCTTGTGACCTTGCATTGGTGGATTTGAATATGAAGGGGATGGGAGGAATTGAGTTAATCCGTCACCTAAAGCGGTTGTACCCGCAGATGAAGATATTGGTGCTTACCACCTTTTACGATGACCATTATATTACAGAGGCTGTGGCAAATGGTGCGGACGGATATCTTTTAAAGGATAGCGGTAAGGAAGCAATCCTTGGGGCAATCGGACAGATTATGGAGGGCAGAAATGTCATTGACAATAAGGTCATGCAGAGGCTGGCAGTTCTTATGAGTGGAAAGCAGGAGATTTCAACTGTCGCAGAACCGGAAGGTATGACTAAGCGAGAGAGCGAGATACTAAGCCTTATGGTACAAGGCTATACCAATCAGCAGATAGCCAAAGAGTTGTACATATCTGAGGGTACGGTAAAGAACTATATTTCAGGAATCTATGATAAGACAGGAATTCATGACCGTGCAAAGCTGATAGTAGCGATGAAAGGATAAAGCATGACCGTAGTCATAAAAAATATGACTGCGGTTACTTTTATGTTACCTTCTTTTGTGGTTAGATAAGTATGTGCACAAGAGATAATAAAGAGGAGGAAAATTAATGGGACAGAAATTATCTGCCATGACTTATATTAAGAATAATAAGCGAAAGGTATCTGTATTGGTAATCAGTATGGCAATGTGTTTGGCGCTGTTTTATCTGACGCAGTTCTTGCTGACAGTATCGGTAGAAACTTTTCGTGTATTCTTAGTAGAACAGGCTAAGACGGTACAGTATTTTCGATTACCTGCGAGTGCGTTTGATGTGGATTTCTCACAGATGAGTGAGGAAGAAGCATACGAGAAGCTGGCCGTAGGACATGAGGAGCTGGCAGTCAGGCTAGAAGAGGTAGAGGGCGTTAAAAAGGCATACTATACAGATATTGGTAGAGCGACGGTGTCAGCGGTTATAGGACAGTATCAGGTAACCTTTCCTTTTTTACCTGAAAGTGAGATAGATGGATATATGGAACACTGCGGTGTGGAATTGATAGAGGGAACTTTGCCAAAGGAAGAGAACGATATTATCTTATCAGAGAATATTTTGAAAAATATATCGCTGAAGCTTGGGGATGAAGTAAGTGGAATGAAAATTGTTGGCGTAACCGATGACAACTATTATTTTGGCTGTGGTGTAAGAGAGCAGGCTACTTTAGGAAATCAGTGGATATGTGTGCTGATGGATGGCAGTATAGAGGACTTATCAGCAGTGGTACGTCAGCTGGGATACGAATATGACGAGAAGGATGCGTATTTTGATGATGTGAAGAATGGTGAGCACAATCTGAAGATGGATGTAGTGGATGCAATTGAATTTTCGATGAATCTTATCTATATAGGGATTGTTTGTGTTGTAAGTATTTTGGTATTGATTGTTTATGTTTCTTATATGAGAGATAGGAGAAATGAATGGTGTCTATATAGTTCGATTGGCTTTTCAAGAAAGGAAATCTATGCAGCGATTATGAGAGAGCTGTTGTTTACCTTTGTGGTAGCTTTGGTGACAGCGGTGGTCATATCAGCAGTAGGAATGCTTGCGCTGGATGCGCTGATGATAGATGCCCAAGGGCTGAAATGCCGCTATTGGCATGCAGATACAGTGCTGGAGTGTATGACTGTATTGGTTGTGGTTATGGGACTACTGCAGATACCGATACGATATGCACTATATAAAATCCGTACCATTGATGCAATGGATGATGAACTGAATGCATAAGAAGGAGAGCGCGTATGTTTACGATTAAGAATATTACAATGATATATGATATGGAAAAGGTAGAGAAGGTCTATGCGTTAGGAGGCTTTGACTTAGAGCTTCCTGACAAAGGCCTGGTTGGTATTATTGGACCGTCAGGTTCCGGAAAGTCTACACTGATGTATTGCTTGTCAACCTTGAAGAGACCTACAGAAGGAGCTATTCTTTATAATGGCAGGGATATTACGAATCTAAAGGATAGTGAGAGAGAGCATTTAAGAAGAGAAGAGTTTGGCTTTGTATTTCAGAGACATTTTCTGGTGCCGTATATGTCTGTCTTTGATAATGTGATGGTAGCAGCAACAAAACATTCGGCAGAGACAAAGGAATGGGGAAGGCATCTGCTGACAGAGTTTGGGCTCAAAGAGCGAGAAATGAATAAGCGGCCTGCAAAGCTTTCCGGTGGTCAGCGTCAACGTGCGGCGATTGCCAGAGCCATGATTAATAAACCTCGTGTACTGTTTGCAGATGAACCGACAGCAGCCCTAGACCATGAAAATGCCTTTGCAGTGATGGCTATTTTAAAGGAGTATGCAAAGGAAAATCTGGTACTTGTGATTACACATGACCATTCTATCCTAAAGGATGCAGATTGCATTGTGGAGATGTGGGATGGAAACATCAGTGCGAAGAAAGGCAGGGAAAGCGCATGAGTAGTAAAAGTGTGAAGCCTTTTTCAGCATGGTATTTTGTGGGAAAGAACCGTTTGCGCTGTTTCCTGTTGATATTTATGTTCTTTCTTACCTTTATTGCGTATATAGGGGGCTTATATGCGACCAATATTATGGCGATGAATGATGCATATGCGGAGAGATTGGATAAATATGCGATTATATATGCCCGGGAGAGCTGGAAGGACTTTGAGAATGCGATAGAAGAAATTCAGGCAAGAGGCGACATTACTGCACTGCAACAGGGATATTTGCCATCTGCTGCGGTAGAAAGCATTATGCAGTTTCCATATGGCTTTGGAGTAAGTTCATTTCGTTCGGTTGAGGCGTTTGAACAGTATTGTGAGTATATGGATATTACCTGTGATACCTCAAATCTAAAGGAGGGAAGCTTTATTGCAAGTAAGCTTATGGCAAATAATAGAGGCGTTGGACTGGGAGAAGAGATAGAGGAAGGCGACTATGATAACTTTAACAGGACATATACACTAGATGCCATCACAGATGAAGCATTTTATTCTGCATATATTATAGATAGTCTGGAAAATGGAAGTTATATGCTATTACCAACGGATATGCCCCTTACAGAATTCTGTGAATATATGGATGAGTTAGAGGAGCGATATGATGTCTACATATATGATGGCGAGAAATGCCGAGAGGAGGATTATTCTTATCTAAAAAGCTTTGAGATGATTTATTCCATGATTGTAGTTCTGCTTGCAATTGTGATGGCAATTACGATGAGTGCTGCCTTTGTCGGCATGTACCAGCAGCGAGAGCCGGAGTTTGCGGTGTATCGGGCAATTGGGATATCAAAGGGCAGAGTCGTAGGAAAGATTGTAAAGGAGCTGATATTGATGGACGGAATCGGTATGGTGCTAGGAGGCGCAATGATGCTTCTGGCAATTTATTTATCTAATCATCTGGTGTTGATTCCGAAGGGCTGGATGCTGATGTATTACCATCCCACAGCACTGATAGGATTGATTTTATGCAATGTAACAGCACTGGTGCCGCTTATGCTGACGAGAAGCCGTAAGCTTTTAAAGGTTGATATTTGTGAATATTAGTCTGTCACTGAAGGAATATAGTTAATTAATAAAACCACAGTCGGTAAATGACTGTGGTTTTATTGTTTTTAACCCAAAGAAGAGTTAATAAATATATTGGCAGAGATGCAAGATAAAATAAAAAATAAATATAAAGATAACTGAAAATAGTGACAAGTGAGCGGTTGAATGATACAATTAAATATATGACTGTCAATATATGGGTAGAAAGGATTGAAGAAATATGAATACCTATGATGAAAAATATTTTAAGGCAAAAGCGAATAGAAGAGCAGGTACGACATGGCTCACATTAATGATTATCATAACCGTATATTATGCGGCAAAGATGTCGACAGGAGAGATAGGAAAGACTTGGTTTATGCTGTTTTCAGTAGTTGGCTGGGCTGAATATTTATTTGCCGGTATTATGCTAAAGATAAAAGGGATGGATTATGAGAAATATGAATGGATATTGGGACTTGGTTATTCGACCTTTTTTGGTTTTATTTCGTGGACAGCCATGGATACTGTATCCTTCGTATTTATTTTGCCATTGATTTCAATCCTGATTCTTTATAAGGACCCAAAGTTGATTAAAATAATGATGTTAGTTACGATGTTTACTCTTATCTCCAGTAATCTGTATAAGGGTCTTGTAAAGGATATGTTGGAATTTGTTAAGAGCGTAGATTGTGCTCTGCAGTTTGCGATTGTCTTAAGCTGCTTTTCTTGTACGAGTATGGCAATTAAACATCTGGTGGAATCGGATGGTGCGCTGACAGGCTCGATAGAAGGCAATTTGAACAGAGTCGTACAGACAGTTGAGAAGGTAAAGGGGGCAAGTAATGCGGTAACAGATGGTGTTACTGTTGTTCGTGAGCTTGCCGATGAGAATAAACAAGGTGCAAATGATGTTGTAAAACAGATGAATGAGCTGTCAAATGACAATAATTCGTTGAATGATAAGACTATGTCGTCTATGGAGATGACAGGTGTCATTGATACGCAGATGCATAACGTAGCAGACTTGATTAAGCGTGTTGTGGAGAGTATTTCAGCATCAGCAGAGCATGCGAATACCAGCTCCGGTGACTTGAAGGAAGTAGTTACGATTACAAACAAGATGGAGAAGCTATCTTCAGAGGTTGAAAGAATTCTGGAGAACTTTAAGGCAGAGTTTGAGAATGTAAAACAGGAAACAAGTACAATCAAAGGTATTACAAATAAAACAAATTTATTGGCATTAAATGCTTCCATTGAGGCGGCAAGAGCCGGAGAAGCAGGTAAGGGCTTTGCAGTGGTTGCCGGAGAAATCAGAGAGCTTAGTAGCGGAACCCAGACTTCATCCGATAGAATTATGGAGGCACTTTCTAATTTGGAAGAAACCTCAGAGGAGATGGTGGAATCCATTGCTGAGACCATTAAGCTGATTCAGGTAAATATTGAAAAGGTTTCTAACGTAAATCAGAGTGTATCTGAGATTACAAAGGATGCAACAAGTCTTAGCGAAGATATTCAGGTTGTAGATGATGCAGTGAAAGAGGTTGAGAACTCTAATCAGATTCTTGTGGATAATATGAAGCAGGTATGTGAGATTATGGAGGTTATGACCGGACGTATTAATGATGCAGAAGATATAACAAAGACCATGCTGAGTAAATACGATGAGAGTGTTAAGAGTGCGGAGAATATTGAGATAGTCGTAGGACACCTGATGGAAGAGCTTGGCGTTGGCGGCTTTATGGGTGTGCAGGATGTTCGGGACGGCATGAAGATTGCGATTGCATTTGTGGCAGCAGATGGCAGAAAGAAGAGCGAGTATCTGGGAGAGGTTGTGAGCAGACTTGGAACGGAAGTATTTGTGAATGTGGATGACCACGGCGAAGACCTCTTTGATAAGAAGGAAAAGCATGTGAAATGTCAGTTGAGAATTGTTGTAGATAATGTATTGTATAGCTGGGATGATATTGAGATACATTATACAAAGTTTGATGAGGCTGGCAAATATAAGTTGGTTGTTGAGACTTATCCGCAGGTATTTAACAGAAGAAAGTATCCTAGAATGCCATTAAGAAATAATTGTGTGATTAAGGTAAAGGGATATGATGATACTTATTATGGTAAAATGGTAAACATTAGTGCCAACGGCTTTGCATTTAGTATTAAGGATGCATTTTTCGCAGACAGCGTAAATAAAAATGTAGAAGTAGAAGTACTTCGACTGGATGTCCTAAATGAAAAGAAGTTGGAAGGCTGTATCATTCGTTGCTCAAATAATGAGGGTGAATACGCAATTGGATGTCGTATGCCGGAGGATAACCAAATCATCAGGGACTATGTAAGTCAGAATTATTGTGAATAATGTTTATACGAAAAAGGTTGAAATGAACGAATCATTTCAGCCTTTTCATTTTTTTTCGTATAATCTCCCTTTTTTTCCACATACTAGCTGTATATCAATCATTTGGAAAGAAAAGTATGCACACTGTTATGGAGGAATGAGTATGAAAGCAACAGGAATTGTACGTCGTATAGATGATTTGGGAAGAATTGTAATTCCAAAGGAGATTAGAAGGGTATTGCACATAAGAGAAAGTGACCCGTTAGAGATTTTTACAGAGCATGACGGCTCGATTGTTCTTAGAAAATATTCACCTATCGGAGATATGGGGAATGTTGCCAAGCCTTATGTAGAGAGTCTTGCGCAGGTGTCCGGTCATGCGGCATTGATTGCAGACAGAGACCATATTATCGCAGCATCCGGCAGCGGAAATCGTCAGTTGATTCACAAAACAATCAGTAAGGAGCTTGAAGCAAGAATGAATGCCAGGGAAATGATTTGTGCTTCGGCAGATGACAGAAAGTTTATTCCGATTACATTGGAGCAGACAGACCTTGAGATTTATCATGAAGTGGTTATTCCGATTCTGACTCAGGGGGATGTGGTAGGAGCAGTAATTCTTTTGTCGAATCAGGAGCGTAATCCCATGAGTGAGGTGGAGATTAAGCTTGCGCAGTCAGCAGCAGGATTTTTGGGAAAACAGTTGGAACAATAAGAATTCCTATAAATGAGGAGTGCCTCGGTACCTTACGATACCGAGGCTATTATGAAAAAATTTATCTATGTGTAATGAAAAACATTACGCTGTTCCCTTTGTTATGAGTAAATATTACCATGAGATTATGAACAGATTATGAACAAACTGTAAAGAAGTGGTTAATACGACTAAAAACGTGAAAGATATACGAAGAATATTGTGCTATTTGCACAAAGAAATATCGGGCGCATTTTTGTTGTTTTGCACATAAATTAATGCTACAATAAGAACAGAAGATGTGGAAACCAGAGGGTATACGGAGGGATACAATGGACAATTTTATTGATAAGCTGGCTTCTAAGTTCAGCGCACAGGAATTTATTAAAGCCAATTCTCAGGCGGAAGCAGCAGAGATGAAGAGATTACAGCTGCAGGTTGCAGAGTATGAGAAGATTCTTCAGGAAATCAGAAAGCAGAATTATAAAAATGCAGAGTTGACGGATAAGATTGAGTCAATTATCGGTGAGAATGCAGGTCGAATTAAGGATATTCAGTCAGATGAAGTACAGATGCTTGCAACTCTCAGAGATTTGTTGGACGAGCAGCGTAAGCTTCGTGAGGAAGAGCTTGCCAGATTGGACGAGCAGAAACATTTTGAAGAGGAACAGGCAGAGCAGACGAAGCTTGATATTCAGGCAATAGAAGAATTGATTAAGAATTCTAATGATTTTGTACATAAAGAGAATGTTAAGGTATATAGAAATGTACAGGCTGTGGTAACAGATGAGCTTCAGACACAGACACAGCATCTTGAAAGTGAGAATAAGAAGTTGGCTACAAAGGTTAATTTAGCCATGATTTTTGCGGTTCTTAGTCTCTTGGGGGCAGTTGCAGGCGTTGTACTGCAGGTACTTGAGATGATGGGATTTCAGTTCTTTTAAGAGTAAAAAAGTGTTGTCTTCAGACAACACTTTTGATTTGTAGAAAGTTATAGGTTATAGATATGGCAAGAGTTTCATTTAAACCCGGGAATATGTTGTATCCGCTTCCGGTGGTTATGGTAAGTGTTGCGGATAAGCAGGGAAATTCCAATATTATTACAGTGGCATGGGCAGGAACGATATGTACGAATCCGCCTATGGTAAGCATATCCGTGAGACCGGAGAGACATTCCTATCATATGATTGAGGAGAGTGGAGAGTTTGTCATTAATCTCACGACCAAGGATTTGGTATATGCAACAGATTATTGTGGGGTTAAGAGTGGTCGAGATGTGAATAAGTGGGAGGTATTGGGACTGACACCAATTGCGGGACAGGTTGTAAAGGCGCCTCTGATTGAGGAGAGTCCTGTGAATATTGAGTGTAAAGTAACCCAAGTAGAAAAGCTTGGTTCCCATCATATGTTCATGGCAGAAGTAGTTGCCGTGCAGGTGAATGATAAATATATGGATGAGAAGAACAGCTTTCATTTATCCAATGCGAATCCCATTGTATATTCCCATGGTGAGTATTATCTGTTAGGAGAGAAGCTTGGAAAGTTTGGATATAGTATCCAAAAGAAAACAGCCGGCAAGAAGAAGCAGGCAGTAAAAGGTAAGAAGTCATAAGAAAAGCCATCCGCTGAGGAAAAGTTATTATTATCCTTGGTGGATGGCTTTTATTTGGGTGGTTCTTTTCCGGAAGAAGGGGGGAGCAGTGAACCGCGAACAATGGCATCGGCGCCGTACTTCTTGCGGATAGCATCAATGGTTTGGTCGAGCTTTTTATTCTTTTCAGAGACAGGTGTAGTCTGTCTGCTCTCGGCATATGCGAAAAGATTCATCTGCAAAGGTTCGCCTTCTTCAACAAGCTTGGTAGCTCTTACTCCTAAAAGACGGACAGGAGTACCATTCCATAGTTCCTCTAAAAGACTGATACTTGTCTGATAGAGCTGTGTACAGGTGTTGTCAGGTGTCTGAAGAGCCATCTGGTGCGAGACAGATTGGAAGGTATTATACTTAATCTCTACAGTGATGGTACCTGCAAGAAAGTGTCCGACACGTAATCTTGCAGAAACAGATTCGCACAAGGAAAGAATGACAGGTTTCATTTCTTCTATGGAATAGGCATCCTTTGCCATCGTAGTAGAGTTACCAATCCCCTTTGCCTGCTCCGGAACAGGCTCCACCTTGGAGTCATCGATGCCGTTAGCATATTGCCATAAAAGAATACCATGACTCTTGAGATGGGAAGACAGAAGCTTAGGGTCTGTGCAGGCTAGTTCGCCTATGGTGCGAATACCAAGCTTCTTCAGTGCTTCCTGACTGGAGCTGCCACACATAAGAAGTGAGGCAACCGGAAGGGGCCACATCTTTTCACGAATCTCATGAGAATACAGGGTGTGAACAAGGTCCGGCTTCTTGAAGTCGGATGCCATCTTGGCAAGTACCTTCTTATCACTGATGCCGATATTGACAGTGAAGCCAAAGGTATTGCGAACACCATCCTTAATAATATGGGCAGCTTCGACCGGTGAAGCATAATCCTTGGAAATCAGGGTATAATCCATATAGCACTCATCAATACTGGCAGCTTCAATAACGGGACAGAAATCTGCAAGATACTGACGAAATCTCTTACTGTGAGCGGAGTAAGAGGAGTGGTTGGAAGGGGCGATGGTAAGAAACGGGCACTTTCTGAGTGCCTGGGCAATAGGCTCCCCCGTTACGATACCATACTTCTTGGCAGGGACTGACTTTGCCAGAACAATCCCGTGTCTGGAAGCAGAATCACCGCCGACAATGGAAGGAATTGTGCGAAGGTCAACATAGGAATCCATGCGATTCTCAGTCCGTGCCTGCTGCATCAGGTCGATGGCTGTCCAGCTTAAAAAGGCAGAGTTAACATCAATGTGAAAAATAATAGAATCCATGGCACACCTCCTTCGAACATATATTCTTATTAAAGCATATTTTGCGGAAAACTGCAAGAGAAAGGAAGAGGGTTTACAAGGAATTGAAAGACTGGTAAAATATTAAAGATTATGTAGCGTGATTATGATGACGTGATTGCCTTTTAACAGGTATTTCGAGATGGAATTAGATTGGGGTACGAAATGAAAAAATTACATCATTACCATAGAAGATTCAGGCTATGCATGATGAAAGCAGGAGTGATTGTTTTCCTGATTTGTGCATTCATGTTACCTTCTTATGTGGAATATGAGAAATCAGGTAATAACTGTTTTACAATAATTTTAAACGGAATGACTGTTGGAACAGTCAGTAATGAAGAACTTATAGATTCCTATTTGGTGGAAGCGCGTAAGCAGCTGGTAGCAGATAGTGAGGATTTGGTTTTGATTGAGACAGAGCTTGCAGTAGAGGGCAGTGAGATTGTTTGGGGAGAACTGGATACACCTGAGACAATTATAGATAATATGAAGACTGCGCTTAAGACAGGAATTAAGGAGACATTACATCGTTCCTATACAGTGAAGATTAATGAAGCAGCCGTTAATCTGAATTCCTACGAGGATGTGCAGACTCTGTTAGAGGCGGCGTTAAACCAGTATGATTTATTGGATGAGTATGATGCGGCTTTGGTATTGGATGGTAACCGAGAGGTGAATGTATTGACACCGCAGGTATATGAGAAGGAAGCGGTGGTAGAAGAGGAAGTATTTCGCGATGATGCCGGAGTAGAAGCTGCGCTGAATGACATGTTTGAGGCGGTTGAGCCGACAGTAGAGAAGGATTTTGATGATTATAAGCAAGGTCTTATCGGTATTGACTTTGCAGATAAGATTGAGATTGTAGAGGCATATTTACCGGAAGAAGAGTTGATAGCAGTACAGGAAGCAATTGACCTTGTGACAAAGGAGCAGGAGGTCCAGCTTATTTATAAGGTTGCGTCGGGAGATACATTATCACAAATTTCTTTGGCGCATAATATACCAATAGATGATTTAATTGCCATGAATCCCGGCCTTGAGGATGAGAATACGATTCTGCATATAGATGATGAAATTATCATAACCATGCCGGAACCGGATTTGTCCGTTTCGTGGAAAGAGGAGCAGGTTATCGTAGAGGATTACGAGGCAGAGGTTCAGTATGTGTATAATGATAACTGGTATACGACCAAGCAGGTAACTTTACAGCAGCCATCAGCAGGAAGACGTAAGGTAGTGGCGGTTACAGAGTATCTGAATGGTAAGGAAGTTGCCAGAGAGATTATCAAGGAAGAGGTTTATGCGGAGGCAGTTCCTAAGATTGTGGAAAAGGGAACCATTATTCCGCCGACGTATATTAAGCCGATTAACGGTGGAAGATTAAGCTCTAAGTTTGGCAGACGTAGTGCACCTGTTGCAGGCGCATCGACTTATCATAAGGGTGTAGACTGGGCAGTAGCGACAGGAACGCCGGTTTATGCATCTAATGCAGGAACGGTTTCCGTAGCGGGCTGGGTCAGCGGATACGGATATGCGGTTTACATTAACCACTCTGATGGCAGACAGACCAGATATGGTCACTGTAGTAAGGTATTGGTTAAGCCGGGGCAGAAGGTAGCACAAGGGGAACGAATTGCGCTGAGTGGTAATACGGGACGAAGCAGCGGACCACATTTGCATTTTGAGATTCGTATAGGGGGTACAGCGGTTGACCCGTTAAAGTACTTAGATTAACAAATGGCAAATTGGTACTAAAGTCTGATAAAAAGCAATACTGACTAAGGAAGTCAATCAGTTTACAAAATAAGGAATATGATATATAATGTGTGATGTTAAGGCTGTTTGTGAGCTTTGAACATTATAGTAACTATTGTTAGACAGATTTTGTAAGACATTGAAGTGATTGATTGAGAGTATAAAATATATAAGAGGTGTGCGATGGAACAATACGCAATTAAGGGGGGGAATCCGTTAGTCGGTGAAGTAGAGATTGGCGGAGCTAAGAATGCGGCATTGGCAATTCTGCCGGCTGCGATTATGTCGAATGATACAGTATTTATTGAGAATATGCCGGATGTAAGTGATACGAATGTATTATTACAGGCGATGGAGAGTGTCGGAGCTGTTGTAGAAAGAGTAGACAGACATTCTGTCAAGATTAATGGTGCTAAGATAGCAGATGTAAGACTTGATGCTGATTATATCAGTAAGATAAGGGCTTCTTACTATTTTCTTGGTGCTTTACTTGGAAAGTATAAGCATGCAGAGGTTGCGCTTCCGGGCGGATGTGTGATTGGAAGCAGACCGATTGATTTACATTTAAAGGGCTTTAGAGCGCTTGGAGCAGAGGTTAAGATTGAGCACGGTATGGTAATTGCACATGCTGATAAGCTTGTAGGTGCACATATTTACCTTGATACAGTATCCGTAGGTGCTACGATTAATATTATGTTTGCGGCTGCGCTTGCAGAGGGTAAGACAGTCATTGAGAATGCAGCGAAGGAGCCGCATGTTGTAGATGTTGCAAACTTCCTCAATTCAATGGGAGCCAATATTAAGGGGGCAGGTACGGACGTAGTAAGAATTACAGGCGTAGAGAAGCTTCATGGTTCAGAGTATGCCATTATTCCGGACCAGATTGAGGCCGGAACCTTTATGTTTGCTGCAGCGATTACCAAGGGTGATGTTACGGTTAAGAATGTTATTCCAAAGCATCTTGAGTCTACTACAGCTAAGCTGATTGAGATGGGCTGTGAGGTAGAGGAGTCTGATGATGCAGTTAGAGTTGTTGCGAATAAGAGATTGTGTCCGACACATGTTAAGACACTTCCTTATCCGGGATTTCCGACAGATATGCAGCCACAGATTACGGTAGCGCTTGCTATGGCTGAGGGAACCAGCATTGTAACAGAGAGCATTTTCGAGAACCGTTTCAAATATGTTGATGAGTTAGCAAAGATGGGGTCTTTAATTAAGGTAGAAGGAAATTCTGCGATTATTACAGGAGTTGAGCGATATACAGGTGCCAATGTAACTGCTCCGGATTTACGAGCAGGTGCAGCGCTTGTTATGGCATGTCTTGCAGCCGAGGGCTTTAGTACAGTGGAGGATATTAAGTACATTGAGAGGGGCTATGAGGATTTCCCTGCAAAGCTTCAGAGTCTGGGTGCGCAGATTGATAAGGTTGAGACAGAAAGAGACTTACAGAAGTTTAAGTTAAAGGTAGGCTGATGAAAACAGAAGAAATTTGCCGGAAAGCAGATTAGCTGTAGCCTATTGACAGTATATTTATTTCAGTATATGATATTAATGATATGACAATTCCATATTGTGAATTTCTCTTATTCAGAGTGGTGGAGGTACAAAGGATCTGTGAAGCCACGGCAACCCCTTGAAGGAAGGTGCCAACCTGAGCGAGTATATTTCATATTTAATATGAATCGAACAATAAGAGGATTTGATTATCAGGTAACTAATCATGTCCGCTTATTTTAAGCGGACTTTTTATTTTAGAGAGGAGAAAAAATGGAGAAATTATTATTTACTTCAGAATCAGTAACAGAAGGACATCCTGACAAGGTATGTGACGCAGTTTCAGATGCGATTCTTGATGCGTTATTAGCTCAGGACCCAATGAGCCGTGTAGCATGTGAGACAGCTGCATGTACAGGCTTCGTTTTAGTAACAGGTGAGATTACTACAAAGGCTTATGTAGATATCCCTAAGATTGTACGTGATACAGTTAAGGAGATTGGATACGATAAGTCAGAGTATGGTTTTGATGGTAACACATGTGCAGTATTTACAGCAATTGATGAGCAGTCAGGTGATATTGCTATGGGTGTTGATAAGGCATTGGAAGCAAAAGAGAATAAGATGAGCGATGCTGAGATTGAAGCAATTGGTGCCGGCGACCAGGGTATGATGTTTGGTTATGCTTCTAATGAGACCGAGGAGTATATGCCATATCCGATTTCGCTTGCTCATAAGCTTGCATTACAGCTTACAAAGGTTCGTAAGGATGGCACATTAAAGTATTTAAGACCTGATGGAAAGACACAGGTTTCCGTAGAGTATGATGAGAATGGCAAGCCGATGAGATTAGAGGCGGTTGTATTATCAACACAGCATGACGAGGATGTAACACAGGAGCAGATTCATGCAGATATCAAGAAGCATGTATTTGATGTGATTCTTCCTGCTGAGTTAATTGATGCAGATACAAAGTTCTTTATCAATCCGACAGGACGTTTCGTAATCGGTGGACCTCACGGAGATGCAGGTTTAACAGGACGTAAGATTATCGTAGATACTTACGGCGGTTATGCTCGTCACGGCGGCGGAGCATTCTCAGGTAAGGACTGTACAAAGGTAGACAGAAGTGGTGCATATGCAGCACGTTATGTTGCAAAGAATATTGTAGCAGCAGGACTTGCTGATAAGTGTGAGATTCAGTTATCTTACGCTATTGGTGTAGCGCAGCCAACATCTATTAATATTGAAACCTTCGGAACAGGTAAGGTGGCAGGTGATAAGCTTGTTGCAATCGTTCGTGAGAACTTTGACCTTCGTCCTGCAGGAATCATCAAGATGCTTGATTTGAGAAGACCAATCTACAAGCAGACAGCAGCTTACGGACACTTTGGACGTAACGACCTTGACCTTCCATGGGAGAAGCTTGACAAGGTGGATGCTTTGAAGAAGTATTTATAGGTAATATAGCGGGGTACCGGATAGCCGGTATCCCGTTTTGTGGATAAGGAGAAAAGATGATAAAGAACATCGTATTTGATATGGGGAATGTATTAACCAAATATACTTTGGATGAGTGTATACGCAGATATGCAGATACAGAGGAAGTATTTCAAATGATAAAGAAAGAGGTTGTTGGCTCTAAGGAATGGCTTGCCATGGATAGAGGGACGATGGGAGATGAAGAAGCAATTGCGTCTATCTGTAAACGGTTACCGTTAGAGTTGCATGAAGTGGTAAAGCGTTTTGTGCAAGAGTTCAGAATGCAGCCAGAGGAGAATCCTTCCATGGAGGGGTTGATTTCCCGTCTTAAAGAAACTGGTTATAGGATTTATCTTTTTTCGAATACAGCTTCACGTTTTCATAGGTTCTCTAAAAATATTCCATCGCTCTCCTATATGGATGGATTCTGGCTTTCCTGCGAGCATGGATATCTGAAACCGGAGAAGGAAGCGTACGAAAGCTTCTTTGCGAAGTTTGGTTTGAAGCCGACAGAATGCCTCTTTATTGATGATACACCGGCTAATATCGAGGCTGGTATAAAGCTAGGAATGCGGGGAATTGTATATTGTGGAGCTGTAGAGGAACTGAAGTGGGAGCTTGAGAAACTGCTTGAGAAAGAGCTTTAAAGGAACTTTGCAGACACAAATAGAGAGAGTATGGAAAGGTGTCTTATGGAGACACTTTTTTCTTTTCAATTTGTAACAAATAGCTTATGATAGAAACAGATATTATGTAACTTGGTGATATTAGAATGTAAGTTGTGTAAGCAGTCGGATTGAACACAAAAACACTCCGACTGTGACATAGAAAACACGGATTAAGTCGGAATGCTGGGAGGAACATATGGCATTTACACATTTGCATGTGCATACAGAGTACAGTCTTTTGGACGGCTCGAATAAGATAAAAGAATATGTGAAACGGTTAAAAGAGCTGGGGATGGACAGTGGTGCTATAACGGACCATGGTGTTATGTATGGTGTTATAGACTTCTATAAAGAGGCGAAGGCACAGGGTATCAAGCCCATTCTAGGATGTGAGGTGTATGTAGCGCCCAATTCCAGATTTGATAAAGAGCTGACAGGTGGTGAGGACAGATATTACCACCTTGTTTTGTTGGCTGAGAATAATACAGGCTATGCGAATCTCATGAAGATTGTAAGTAAGGGATTTACAGAAGGCTATTACTATAAGCCTCGAGTAGATATGGAGGTCTTGCGAGAATATCATGAGGGTATTATTGCGCTGTCTGCGTGTCTTGCGGGAGAGGTGCAGAGAGCGATTGCTAATGGACTCTATGAAGAGGCGAAGAAGATTGCTTTAAAATATGAGGATTGCTTTGGAAAGGGCAATTATTTCTTGGAATTGCAAGACCATGGTATTCCGGAGCAGAGAACAGTAAATACAGCACTGCTTCGTATGAGTCAGGAGCTGGGGATTCCGTTGGTAGCCACCAATGATATTCATTATACCTATGCAGAGGATGAGCAGTCCCACGACATCTTATTGTGTATACAGACTGCAAAGAAGGTAACCGATACAGACAGAATGCGATATGATGGTGGACAGTACTATGTAAAGAGCGAGCTGGAGATGCGTCAGCTCTTTCCATATGCGCAGCAGGCAATTGATAATACGGCATTGATTGCAGACCGCTGTAATGTAGAGATAGAGTTTGGCGTGACAAAGCTCCCTAAGTTTGAGGTGCCTGAGGGCTATAACTCATGGACTTACTTAAATAAGCTTTGTTTTGACGGCTTGGCAGAGCGTTATCCGGAGGATGACGGAACACTGGCTAAGAAGCTTGATTATGAGCTGAATGTCATTAAGGAAATGGGCTATGTAGACTATTTCCTGATTGTATGGGACTTCATTAATTGGGCAAGAGAGCATGATATTCCGGTAGGACCGGGACGAGGAAGTGCGGCAGGAAGTATTGTTTCTTATTGTCTGCATATTACGAATATTGACCCAATACGTTATAGTCTGCTCTTTGAGCGCTTCCTGAATCCGGAGCGAGTGTCCATGCCCGATATTGATATTGACTTCTGCTACGAGAGACGTCAGGAGGTTATCGAGTATGTAGAAGAGAAATATGGTGCGGACAAGGTGGTGCAGATTGTCACCTTTGGTACCATGGCGGCAAAGGGTGTTATCCGAGATGTTGGGCGGGTACTGGATTTGCCATATAACTATGTAGACAGCATTGCGAAGATGATACCAAATGAGCTGAATATTACAATAGAGAGAGCCTTGGAGATGAATCCTGAGTTTAGAAAGCTCTATGAGCAGGAGGAACAGGTACATTTCTTAATCGATATGTGTAAGCGTCTGGAAGGACTTCCAAGACATACCTCTATGCATGCGGCAGGTGTTGTTATCTGTCAGAAGCCTGCGGACGAGTTTGTGCCGCTTTCAAGAGGTAGCGATGGAGCGATAACGACGCAGTTTACCATGACCACCATTGAGGAGCTTGGTCTTTTGAAAATGGATTTCCTTGGTCTTAGAACGCTGACAGTTATTAAGAATGCAGTCAGAAATATCGAAAAGACCACGGGGGTTGTGATAGATGTAGATGCCATTGATTATGATGATAAACAGGTGTTGGCATCCCTGGGAACAGGTAAAACAGATGGTGTGTTCCAGCTGGAAAGTCAGGGAATGAAGAACTTCATGAAGGAGTTAAAGCCGCAGACCTTGGAAGATGTGATTGCGGGTATTTCTCTGTATCGTCCGGGACCAATGGACTTTATTCCAAGCTATATCAAGGGTAAGAGTAATCCGGCGGTGGTTACTTATGCATGTCCACAGCTTGAGTCCATTCTGTCGCCAACCTACGGCTGTATCGTATATCAGGAGCAGGTTATGCAGATTGTACGAGAGCTTGGCGGTTATACCATGGGACGAAGTGACCTCGTGCGCCGTGCCATGAGTAAGAAGAAGGCAGGTGTCATGGAGAAGGAGCGTGCCAACTTCGTATACGGTAATGAAGAGGAAGGTGTTCCGGGATGCGTGTCAAACGGTATTTCTGCAGAGGTAGCAGAAGGAATCTATGGAACTATGATGGACTTTGCAAAGTACGCCTTCAATAAGTCCCATGCGGCATGCTATGCGGTGGTTGCCTACCAGACAGCATATTTAAAATACTATTATCCGGTAGAATTTATGGCAGCACTTTTGACATCGGTTATTGATAATTCGACCAAGGTTTCAGAGTATATCATGGTATGTCGAAGCATGGGAATAGAGATATTACCACCGGATATTAATGAGGGAGAGGCAGGATTTTCGGTATCAGGTAATGCTATCCGTTATGCATTGACTGCAATTAAGAATATCGGTCGTCCGGTCATTGATGCGATAGTAAATGACAGGGCGGAGCATGGTCCGTTCAATAATCTGAAGGATTTCATGGAAAGAACAGCGACCTGTGATGTCAATAAAAGAGCTATTGAGCATTTTATTAAGGCGGGTGCATTTGACAGCTTTGGAGCAACCAGAAAGCAGCTGATGAGTGTGTATGTGCAGATACTGGACAGTATTGTGCATGGCAAGCGAAGTGTAATGTCAGGACAGATGTCACTGTTTGATATTGTTTCGGAGGAAGAAAAACAGGAGCTTGAGATAAAGATGCCTGATGTAGGTGAGTATCCTAAGGAGCTTCTTCTTAGCTTTGAAAAGGAAGTGCTGGGCTTCTATGTCAGCGGTCATCCGATTGAGGAATATAAGGCTTTATGGGAGCGTCATATTACTGCAAAGACCTCTGACTTTTATTTGGATGAGGATACAGGAAGAGTTATCGTCGAGGATGGCAGCAAGGCAACCGTTGGCGGTATGATTATGGATAAGAAGATTAAGTACACTAAGAATGATAAAATTATGGCTTTCTTATCCATTGAAGATTTGGTAGGAAGTATTGAAGTTATAGTATTTCCGAAGGATTATGAGAAATATGCTCACAAGCTCACAGAGGATAATAAGGTCTTTATTCAGGGACGGGTATCTGTGGAAGAAGACCGTGACGGTAAGCTGATATGTGAGCAGATTACTGCATTTGATGAGATTGCAGCAAAGGTATGGATTAAATTTCCGAATATGCAGGCATATACTGAATCAGAAGGCAGATTATTGGAGACAATAAAGGAGTCGGATGGTAAGGACAGTATTATCATATATGTAGAGGAGACAAGACAACGTAAGCAGCTGCCTCCTAACATGAATATTTGTGCCGATGAGACTACATTAAATAAGTTATACGAAGCTTTTGGACAGGAAAATGTAAAGAAGACATATTAGGACTGTATTTGCGTTAATTTTTTATCAAAATAATATTGTAATCTAAAAAAAAATAGATTAGAATATAGTATGTGAAAAAGTATAACATCAGTAGCTCTTCAGAGTTAGGTGAATATTGTTCTGAATAGTTACTAACATAAAAAATTATAG
>SVFJ01000152.1 GCA_015056925.1 Lachnospiraceae bacterium
GTGTGTGGTAGGCAAGGTAAGAGGTGAGTTTCATCCAAGTACTTCATCGGTGGAGGAGATAGAGCCGGGACTATATAGCAGGGCAGAGGTGAGGGAGCTGTTAAAGACACAGCGCTTTGCAGCCAGAACGCAGGCATACTGCTACGTATGGAGTAAAGAATAACATGCGATACGAAAAGAGGGGTAAGATGAGGAAAAGAAGGATTGGAAGATTATTGGCGGTTGTAAGTGTGACAGGAGTGTTAACTGCATGTGGAGCAAAGGTTGAGACACAGGTAGCTGTCGATGAAATAATAACAGAAGAAAGCACCTTACAGATGACACAGACAGCAGAGGGTGTTTATAATGGTACAGAAGCAGAGGTGGTGATAGAAAATAATAAAATAGCAACCGATATTATTGATGAAACCACAGTGCCTACTACGGAAGCTGTAACGGAAATTCAGACGGAGATTTCGGATGAGCCGGCACAGGTGGATATCGTGATGGTGGGAGATATACTTCTACATACTCGTGTAAATGAGAGTGGTCTTATGGAGGATGGGACCTATAATTATGACCACATGTTTGCACAGGTGAAAGAGGATATTACTGCGGCAGATTTAGCGTTGGTGAATCAGGAGGTTATTTTAGGCGGTACAGAACTAAAGCTTTCCGGTTATCCTAATTTCAATGGCGCATTTGAGGTGGGAGACAGTCTTGTGGATGCCGGTTTTGATGTGGTACTGCATGCGACAAATCATGCTTTGGATAAAGGGAAAAAGGGATTGCTTCGCTGCCTTGAGTTTTGGGATACTACATATCCTGAGATTGGTGTGGTAGGAATTCATGATACTGCGGAAGATGCGGAGGAAATCTATGTGAAAGAGATAGAAGGAATTCGGATAGCAATTCTAAATTACACCTATGGAACCAATGGAATTGCACTTCCCTCTGATATGCCTTATGCAGTAGATATGTGGGACAAGCAGGCTGTTGCCGAGGACGTTGCCAGGGCACAGGAGATTTCTGACTTTGTTATTGTGTGTCCGCACTGGGGGACAGAATACGTATTTGAGGAAACTGCCAGCCAAAAAAAACAGGCGCAATTTTTAGCAGATTTAGGAGTAGATTTGGTGATTGGAACACATCCTCATGTAGTGGAGCCTGTTAAGTGGATAACAGGAGAGAACGGCAATGAAACTTTAGTTTATTACTCTATAGGTAACTTTATTAATGCAACCAGTGGCAATCACACAGGCGCTGCAGCGCGTATGCTTGGTGCCATGGCACAGGTTACGGTAGTTATGGAGGATGGAGAGGCTGTGATTGCCAATTATGGAGTAGAACCATTGGTTACACATTTGGTAGAAGGAAAAGGGCAGATAACCACTTATAGAATGGCAGATTATACAGAGGAGCTTGCAGCTAAGAATCAAATGCGTTTACAGGATGACAGCTTTTCTTTGCAGTATTGTATCGATATCTGCGATAAGGTATTTGGAGATTTGTATAAATAACATAAGATATTATAAAAGGTCATATCCTTTGATATGACCTTTTGTTGTTATGCTATTTTTTGAAGTAAGTTCTAACCTTAGGCTCTGTGTGATTACGGATTCTGATGATGTTATCACGGTGTCTTAGTATCATAATAGCACCTGCTATTGAAAGAATTAAAAAGTTCAGAAAGCTGTGAGTTAACAGTCCGCACAGAATAGGATAGCTTGCAGATGCAAAGATAGGTGCTATACATAAATAATTCGCAATGATTCCAAGTATAATGCATCCCAGTACAAAGGGGATGAAGATTCTTGGTGTCAGACCTAATATGGTTCCTACCAGACATGCGCTGCCCTTCCCACCCTTGAATTTAAGATAGAATGGATATATATGGCCGATGATGGAGAAGGCGCCTGCCAGTGCCGGAACATATGTAATGCCGGCAAATAATGCCTTGGCAAGCTGAATCGCCAATACACATTTAAAAATATCAAAGACCATAATGATTAATCCGAAGCCCTTACTGACATGAAGGAATACATTAGTTGCACCTAAGTTGCCACTTCCCGCATTACGAATATTTACTTGTTTTAATTTGCCTACTGCCCAAGAAGGACTCAAGCATCCTAAAAGATATCCTATGGCACAGCTTATGATAATTGGAATCATGTAATCATGTCCTTTCTATAAATCTACGGTGATGTCTGTGATGCAATATTTTATATGACTCACGCGACATATGGTAAAAAAGTATTATATCATAATTTGTTGAATAAGAAAAGGTTAACGCAGTGAGCAACATAAAATACTTCGATAATAAGAAAAATAGAACAAAATTACAGAAAAGATAAAAAAACAAAGACAAAAAACTGAAAATGTAATAAAATATTAGTAATATGGTATTCTTGTGAGGAGAAGAGATAAATGACAAAGGTTGGATATGTGATTTGCTTCTTTATCGTACTTGCAATACTCATGGCATGTGCGAAGAAAATCTATGGTAGAAAAGAAGCGGTAACGACAACTGCATTAGGGACAATAGCAATAGGGGCAACTATGGTTGTGCTTAATATTGTTATGCTTTTATCTGAGAATTTGAAGGTTGGTGAAATTTGTTACACGATTTATTTTGCATTACATAATATTCTTTGTTATCACATTTTACTTTATTCGTGTATCTATACTACCGGAAGCTCTAAACACTTTATGTTTAGGTGGTATTCGAGAGTAATTATCTATGTGGATTCCATTTCTATTTTGTTAAATCCGGTATTAGGTCATGCATTAACATTTACAACCAAGGAAGTTAATGGTGAGATATATTTGCTGAATGATAGAACATGGATATTTTATTTGCATGTATTGCTATGCTATATGATACTGTTTTTTGCTTTTCTTAGGTTGTTTGTGACATGGATGAAGGCGCCTTATATGTATCGGATGAAATATTCGGGCTTGGGTGTGACGTTATTTTTTTCTTTGATTATCGAAACAATTTTCTTGTGGTTGGATTTGCCGGTGGATTTAACCATTATCTCGTTTTCGTGGGCAGCATTTGTGTTGGTGTACTTTGCATATTATTATATTCCACAGAAGTTGCAGAATAGAATTCAAACACAGGTGTTATCTGAAATGAGCGATGCGCTGGTAGTGTTTGATATCGACGATACTTGTATTTATGCAAATGCGCGTGCGAGGGAGCTTTTCATCAAGGATGATATTTCTTTGGCAGAGTTTCGTGAAAAATGGGGCTTAAATCAAATTGTTCAAAGTGAGCTAAAGATAGAGGATGAAGGGTTCTGTCACATTTATGAGATTGGTTTTAAAGATTTGATTGATAATCAGTGGAGAAGAAACGGATGTTATTATTTGTTCCATGATGTAACAGAGGAGAGGCGGTTACTGGAGGAACAGCAGTATCTGGCAACGCATGATACGTTGACGGATGTGTTTACCAGACAACACTTCATGGAAACGGCAGAACAGCTTATGAAGTCATATCCAAATGAAAAGTTTATTATTATTTGTTCGGACATACGTAATTTTAAAACAATTAATGATGTTTATGGCGAAGAGGTTGGAGATAAGATTCTGATTACGTTGGCAAACAGCTTGAAACATCAGTACAAAGAGCCTAGTGTATATGGACGTATTGCCGGTGACAGTTTCGGATGCTGTATGTTGGAGAAGGATTTTGATGCGGAGGTTTATCTGGCAGAACGTAAGATTGTACTTCATGAGTTAAAGCTTAGATATCCTATTATAGACCATATTGGTATCTATAAGGTGGAGAATATGGGGATTTCCGTTGCAAATATGTGTGATAGAGCATTGCTTGCTGTACAGTCAATCAGAGAGGATTATCAGCAGGAGATAGCTTATTATGACCAGGCACTGCATGAGAAACAGTTGGCAGAACAGGATATTTTAAGAGATTTTCAGGATGCGTTCAGAGAGGAACAGTTTATTATTCATTTGCAGCCTCAGATAGATTATAAGACCGGTAAGGTTTTTGGTGCAGAAGCACTTGCCAGATGGAAGCATCCTGCGAAGGGAATGATTTCTCCCGGATTATTCATACCTTTGATGGAGCAAAGCGGTATGATTGTCACCTTAGACCAGATGATATGGGAACAGGCGTGTAGGCTGTTGCATCGTTGGAGAGAAGAGGGGCATACGGACAGGCGTTTGTCTGTCAACATTTCTACGAAGGATTTCTTCTACGATGATGTATATAAGCTGTTGACGGTATTGATTCGCAAGTATGATTTGCCGCCTGCCTGTCTAAAGCTTGAGATTACAGAAAGTGCTTTTTCGCTTGATATGGCGAATCAAATAGCAGTTATTGAAAGGCTGCAGGAGGAAGGTTTTACCATTGAGATGGATGACTTTGGAAGCGGTTATTCGTCTTTGAATACATTAAAGAGTATTCCGGTTGATGTATTGAAGCTTGATATGGCATTCCTTCAGGATGATGATAAGCATCAGCGTAGTGAGAAGATTCTTCAGACGATTGTCATGCTGGCAGAACAGTTAGACCTTCCTGTGATTGCAGAAGGTGTTGAAACCAAGGAGCAGGCTGAGTTTTTATCAAACATTGGCTGTGACTACCATCAGGGCTACCTGTATTCAAAGCCAATGTCAGTGGAGGAATTCGAGCAATCTCCGCTATGCAAGGAGAAGTGGCTGAAACTATAAGAGATGTATTGCCCTTATGCAATACATCTCTTTTCTGTTTTTACAAATTCGGGTTTGTCGAGTTCTCCCGGCTCTTGCACTTACAGGTTTCATTCGAAAGCGAGAGCTACGGGCTAAGAGTTTCTAGGTGCTTTTATTTAAGCGTTCTCTATTCACGGAACCAGCGCATATTCGACATCCGTGTCTCACTATGCGCCTAG
>SVFJ01000025.1 GCA_015056925.1 Lachnospiraceae bacterium
TTCAAGGCAGTGAATGATACACTAGGTCATGCAGGCGGAGATGAGGCACTGAAGCTGTTGGCAAGAAGCCTTGAGGAGCTGTTTGGCGACAGAGGAGCGATTGCAAGATACGGTGGAGATGAATTTATCTTATGTATCTATGGTATCGAAGAGGCAAGAGTAAGAAAGCTGTTAACGGAGCTTGTCTTAAAGATGTGTGTAGAGCTTCCGTACAACGGAACGATAACCAAGATATCCATCAGTGTAGGAGCTGCAATTACAAATAAGAAGGCTAACTATGCCGAACTTTTCAAGAGCGCAGATAAGGCGTTGTACATTGCCAAGGAGAATGGTAAAAACGGCTTCCACTTGGTGAAGTATGGAATTGATGAATAAAAATAAACACAAATCATGGAAAAATGTCTTTCAGAGAAAGACATTTTTCTTTTTGGGGCAAACATTGTCTATTTTATATCAATTATTGCGTTGTTATGAAAACCGTTGTAAAATATCATGTAAGCGGTTACATAAATGGCAAATGTGTATTTATACACAATTTATGTATAATCGGATGTGATAAATTGATTTAGGTATGAGTAGGAGGAATAAAATGAGCAGACTTGAGATTCCGGTACCGAATAAAGCGCAGATTGTTGTGGAGCAGCTTTATAAGGACCTGGAAAGAAGAATTGAAGCCAGTCCGTCAGGATTGTGCCCGATTGATATGTCTAAGGCATTTTTGGAGCTGTGTCACGCACAGACCTGTGGAAAGTGTGTGCCCTGTCGAGTTGGTTTAGGACAGTTAAAGAAGCTGATTTCAGATGTATTGGATGGAAAGGCAACGATGGAGACTTTAGACCTGATTGGTGAGACAGCAACCAGTATTATGGAAACAGCTGACTGCGCTATCGGTTATGAAGCTGCCAATATGATATATAAGGGATTGGTAGGATTTTATGATGAATATGTAGCACATATTGAGCTGGGAAGATGCCATTGTAATTATCAGCAGCCGGTTCCATGTGTTTCTTTATGTCCGGCAGGTGTAGATATTCCGGGATACATAGCATTGGTAAGAGAGGGCAGATATCAGGATGCGATTCGTCTGATTCGTAAGGATAATCCGTTCCCTACTACCTGTGGATTTATTTGTGAACACCCATGTGAGGCAAGATGCCGTCGTAACATGGTAGATGATGCTGTTAATATCAGAGGCTTGAAGCGTATGGCAGCAGACCTTGCAGGAAAGGTGGCACCGCCTGCATGTCAGCCGTCGACCGGTAAGAAGGTAGCTATCGTGGGTGGTGGTCCGGGAGGACTGAGTACTGCATATTATTTACAGCTGATGGGACATCAGGTAGTAGTATATGAGATGCTTCCAAAGCTTGGCGGTATGCTTCGCTACGGTATTCCGAATTATCGTCTGCCTAAGGACAGACTGGACGATGATATCAATGCAATCTTGGAGACAGGTGTACAGGTAAAGCATGGTCTTCGTATTGGTATTGATATCACAATTGATGAGTTAAGAGAGCAGTATGACGCTGTATTAATTACTATCGGTGCCAGCACGGATAAGAAGCTTGGTATTGAGGGAGAGAATGCAAAGGGCGTTATCTCAGCAGTACAGTTTTTGCGTGATGTAGGTAAGGATGCAGCCATTGATTTGAAGGGACAGGAGGTATGCGTTATCGGCGGCGGTAACGTATCTATGGATGCTGTCCGTACAGCGGTGCGTCTTGGCGCGAAGAAGGTTAGTATTGTATATAGAAGACGAGTTGCAGATATGACAGCACTTAAGGACGAGATAGAAGGTGCTATTGCAGAGGGCGTAGAGGTACAGACCTTAAAGGCACCTGTACGTATTGAGACGACAAAGGATGGTGCTGTTGCAGGACTTTGGGTGCAGCCTCAGATGATTAGTAAGATTACAGACGGCAGAGCAAGCGTGAAGTCTACCGGTGAGCCGGAGCAGATGATTCCATGCTCTACCATTATTGTTGCTATCGGACAGGATATTGAGTATCAGCACTTTGCAGATGCCGGTGTTCCTGTTAAACGAGGTGTGATTCAGACAGAGCGTGACGGAGGATTTGATTTGCTTCCGGGCGTATTTGCGGGAGGAGACTGTGCAACAGGTCCGGCATCTGTAGTGAAGGCAATTGGTGCGTCTAAGGTTATCGCAGCCAATATTGATGAATACTTAGGTTATCATCATGTGATTACCTGTGATGTAGAGGTTCCGCAGCCGAATATTGAAGACAGAACACCTTGCGGACGTGTGAACATGACAGAGCGTGAGGTTTGCGAGCGCGTATGTGATTTCAAGGGTGTTGAGAATCCGATGACAGAGGCGGAGTGTAAGCAGGAGGCTTCCAGATGCTTACGATGTGACCACTTCGGATATGGAGTACTGAAAGGAGGCCGCAAGACATTATGGTAAAGCTGACAATTGACCAAAGAGTAGTAGAGGTACCTGAGGGAAGTACGATTATGGACGCAGCAAATGTAGCAGGAATCCCGATTCCTAAGCTTTGCTTCCTGAAGGAGATTAATGAAATCGGCGCATGCCGCGTGTGTGTAGTAGAGATTGAGGGCAAGGAGAAGCTTGTTACCTCTTGTAATAATCAGGTAGAAGAGGGCATGGTGGTATACACCAACAGCCCAAAGGTTCGTAAGAACCGTAAGAAGACGGTGGAAATGATTCTGGCACAGCATGACAGTAACTGTGTAACCTGTGCAAGAAATACCAACTGTTCTTTACAGAAGATTACGAATGAATTAAATATCTTAGATGTTCCTTATGAGAAGGAATATCAGAAGCTTCCATGGAACAAGAATTTCCCATTGATTCGTGATTCCAGCAAGTGTATTAAGTGTATGCGCTGTATTCAGATATGTGATAAGGTACAGGGTGTGAAGGTATGGGATACAGACGGAACAGGTTCAAGAACAGATGTCTATGTAACCAATAACAGGACCATCGAGGAGTCAGACTGTACCTTATGCGGACAGTGTATTACCCATTGTCCTGTCGGTGCTTTAAGAGAACGTGATGATACAGAGAAGGCATGGTGGGCAATTGAGAACAGTAAGAAGATAACTGTTGCACAGGTTGCACCGGCAGTTCGTGCTGCATGGGGAGAGGCGCTTGGTCTTTCCAGAGAAGAAGCAACGATGGGCAAGATTACCGATGCTTTGAAGAGAATCGGCTTTGATTATGTATTTGATACCGTATTTACGGCGGATTTGACCATTATGGAAGAAGGCAGCGAGTTTATCGAGCGTTTTAAGAAGGGCGATACCAAGAAGATGCCGATGTTTACTTCCTGCTGTCCGGGCTGGGTAAGATTTATTAAGTCCCAGTATCCACACTTAGTATCAAGACTTTCTTCAGCAAAGTCACCACAGCAGATGTTTGGTGCCATTATGAAGACCTATTTTGCAAAGAAAATCGGTGTGAACCCTGAGGATATGGTAACTGTATCCATCATGCCTTGCGTTGCAAAGAAGGGCGAGAGCAATATGGAGCTTTTCTATGAAGAGTACGCAGGTAAGGACGTGGATGTGGTATTAACTACCCGCGAGTTGAACCGAATGATTAAGACAGCACATATTGACCCTAAGACACTGGTAGATGTGCCATGTGATGACCCAATGGATATGGGAACAGGTGCAGGTGTTATCTTTGGTACAACGGGTGGTGTTATGGAGGCAGCACTTCGTTCTGCTTACTATCTGATTACAGGTGAGAATCCTAACCCTGACGCATTCTGCGATGTTAGAAGCAGCAGAGAGCAGGATAAGTGGAAGGAAGCAGAGTATAATATAGATGGAATTACCGTGAAGACGGCAGTTGTAAATGGTCTGGGTAACACAAGGGAGTTGATTGATGCATTGGAAAGAGGAGATGTACATTACGACTTTGTAGAGGTTATGGCATGTCCCGGAGGCTGTGTTGGCGGTGGTGGTCAGCCAATTCATGACGGCGAGGAGCTTGCAACCACACGTAGTCAGAATCTGAGAGCCTTGGATACGAATGCAAAGCTTCGCTTCTCGCATGAGAATCAGGCTGTGGCTAAGCTCTATGAGGAGTTTTTAGAGAAACCGCTTTCTCATAAGTCGCATATGCTTTTACATACAGACCATAATGCATGGGAGATGCCTCGAAGCAAACGTTAATATTACAAATGTTTTGTGTATAAAAAATAAAATATTATTTTAAATTATCTGAATACATGATAAAATAAAGGTATATTAGGCGCTTTAGGCTTAGTATACCTTTTTTGATGTCTGATGAATGAGGTACGAACGCGCCAGTCCAATGAAATAAACGGAGATGAATACTTAAGATGAGTTATGTAGAACCTTTCATAAATTGGTCGGGAATGATGATTAGCTTTGCTTTCTGTGTTGCCATAATAAGGCAGCAGGCTTCTAATGTGCAAAAGTGGTTGATGTTGACCTTTGCATGTGGATTTGTAACAGTTGTTGGTAATACCATGGAATTTTATGCGACCTCTGTAGATATAGCAATGACAGCGGTGAAAACGGCATATATTGGTAAAGTATATATGCTTTTGTTTGCGCTGATGTTTGGTGTTGAATTTACGGGACTCAAGATTTCTAAGATACCGTTTATTGTGTTGGGGGCATTAGATACATTATCTCTTGCGTTTATTATGACAAATGACCACCATATGTTTTTTTATACAGACATAGAGTTACTTCCTAAGCCGGATAATAAGTTTTACTTACTGTCTGAGAAAGGACCGATTTATTACATAGTGATGGGGCAAATGGTGCTTTGTATTTTTGCATTTGCATATATGATTATCAGAGGAACGCAGAAAGCCTCCAAAGAAGCAAGGATACGAACAGCATTATTAGTTGTATCGGCATTGATTGTTTTGGTGTTGCTTGGCGGTGCTATTGCAGGAATGCTGGGGAATTATGACCCAACGACTTTTATGATTACTGTTGTAGAAATTATCATTATGATAAATGTAAAGCGGTATGGCTTATTAGATACCAAGCAGGTAGTGCAGGAGAGTGCGCTGGAGGCGACGCAGGAGGGATTGATTCTCGTAGATGAAAAGAAGCATTTGATTTATGCCAATAATGTTGCAAGGTCGCTCTTTTATGATGTGGATTGGAATGATACCAAGCTGGTGCTTGATGATTTCTTTAAGGAAAGAGAATGGGTGCTGGATAAAGGAGACCGACATTTTGAGGCACGAGTATCGGAGGTACGAAGCCAGAAGGGAAGGAATCTGCAAGGTTATATTGTATGGTTCTTTGATATGACTTTCCTGAATCAGTATACCAGTGAGATGATTCGACATAAGGAAGCATCAGAGCAGGCAAATAAGGCAAAGACGAATTTCCTTGCGCATATTTCTCATGAGATAAGGACACCGCTGAATGCTATTATCGGCTATTCGGAGCTGGGACTAAGGGAACGTGAGGCACTAAGAATTTCGGCGTATTTAAAGAGTATCAAGGTTGCAGCAAATACACTTTTGAATATGATGAATGAGATTCTGGATATTTCTAAGATAGAGTCAGGAAAAATGGAGCTTGTTTCTATTAATTATCGTTTTGACAAGCTGGTGCACGAGATACAGTCCATGATGGAGGCACAGGCCGGGAAGAAGGGGCTGGAATTTCACCTGGAGGTAGCAAATGATATACCGAATCATCTGGTAGGAGACAGGGGAAAGCTTCACGAAGTCATGATGAATCTGATTTCAAATGCGATTAAATATACACCGGAAGGTAGTGTTACATTAAGAGTGGATAAACTGGAGGCTACCGAGAGTCAGGTGCTTCTTCGGATTGAGGTAGAGGATACAGGAATCGGTATTGAGGAAGAGAACTTTGACAAGGTTTTTGAGAAGTTTGAACAGTTTGATAAAGAAAAGAACTATAATATTCAGGGAAGCGGACTTGGGCTTTCGATTACCAAGAGTTATGTTGTCATGATGGATGGAAATATTTCACTGGAAAGTGAATACGGTAAGGGAAGTAAATTCATCGTTACGGTATGGCAGGGGATTTCAGAAGAGGTTGAGGAAGACGCAGGGGAATCCCTTGACAGCAATGTCAGAATCCGCAGTGCCAAGCTTCTTGTTGTAGATGATAACGAGCTGAATTGTGATGTGGCACAGGGTATTCTCAATTATATGGGAATGGATACAGATACTGTGCTGTCAGGTGCAGAGTGTCTGAAACTGTTAGAAGAGGGACATCATTATGCGATGATTCTGACAGACCATATGATGCCGGAAATGGATGGTGTAGAGCTGATGCATAGGATTCGTGAACTAGGTGGTAAGTATGAAAAAATTCCGATTGTTCTGCTGACGGCAAATGCAATACGCGGTGTCAGGGAAGATATGATAAAGGAAGGCTTTGATGAATTTCTTACAAAGCCGATTGAGGTTGGCGAATTAAGACGAGTATTGATGAAGTTTCTTGGACAAGAGTAGAATATGTGGTATGATGTATAAGGTTACCGTTTGTATACGGTAACCTTTGTTATCGTTTGTATACGGTAACCTTTGTTATCGTTTGTATACGGTAACCTTTGTTATCGTTTGTATACGGTAACCTTTTTTGTGAGTCTGAGGTTTGTTAGGAGGATATCGCATGGGATGGATTTGGCCGACTATTAACTGGATATGTTTGATAATATGCTTTGTGTTTGCAGTATATATTATGAAAAGAGAAGCATCGAATGTGCAAAAGTATTTGATGCTATGCTTTGTATGTGGATTTGCAGCGTCAGTATGCAATATGGTAGAGATGTATGCTGATACATTGGAGGTAGCATTGACGGCTGCTAAGATTGCTTATATGGGTAAGCTGTTTATGGTACTTTTTGCGCTGGTGTTTGCAGTAGAGTTTGCACAGATTAGGTTCTCTGAGCTGCCCTGTTATCTGCTGGGACTAATTGATACAGCATTTCTTGCTCTGGTAATGACTAATGAGCATCATCATTGGTTTTATCGGGATGTCCATATGGAGGAGAAATCTAACGGTATGCTGTATATGGTGACAGATAAGGGACCGCTGTACTATGTGATTATGGTGGAGATTGCACTTTGCATTATTGCAGCGGTTATCGTGGTTCTTAGAGGAACAAGGGGACAGTCAACTGAGTCAAAGGGAAGAGTTGTGGCATTGATAGCTCTTTCTACTCTTGTGATTGTTCTGATAGCATCAGCACTATGTTACATATTGGAGACAATAGACCCTGCAACGGTTGTGATAACCGCCATGGAAATTTTGATTATGATAGGGGTACATACCTATGGACTTTTTGATTCCAAGCAGATTGTGCAAAAAAGTGCTTTGGAGGCGACACAGGAAGGTTTGATTTTTGCAGATGAGAAGAAAAGGCTGATATATGCGAATGCATTTGCCAGAGAGCTTTTTGGTGAGTCAATCGCAAAAGGAGAGTCGTTAGCGTATTTTTTAGAAGAGAAGGAATGGGTATTTGATAAGGATGGGTGTCACTACGAAGCCAGAGTATCGGAGGTTCGTAATAAGCAGGGAGATGCGATACAAGGTTACATTATGTGGATTTTTGATATGACCTTTATCAATCAATATACCAGCGAAATGATTCGACACAAGGAAGAAGCAGAAAATGCAGACCGGGCAAAGACGAATTTTCTTGCCCATATTTCGCATGAACTAAGAACACCGATGAATGCCATTGTAGGCTACTCGGAGCTTGCAGGAAAAGAGCAAACAACATCGAAGGGAATGACATATTTGAATAATATAAAGAATGCAGCAAAGATGTTAATAGGGATGATGAACGAGATATTGGATATCACAAAGATAGAGTCAGGCAAGATAGAGATTACAGAGATTTCCTATAATTTGGATAAGCTGGTATGTGAAGTCAGTTCCATGATGGAGGCGCAGACAGCAAAGAAGGGGTTAGAGTTTGGATTAGAGGTTGACAGTCTGATTCCAAAGAATCTGATTGGTGACAGAGGAAAGATATACGAGGTTATCATGAATCTGCTCTCTAACGCTATTAAGTATACAAGAGAAGGAAGTGTCAGTCTTAGATTAAAAAGATTGGAGAGTATTCAGGGGCAGGTTCTGCTTCAGATAGAGGTGGAGGATACGGGCATTGGTATCAAAGAGGAGTTCTTTGATAAGGTATTTGATAAGTTTGCGCAGTTTGACAGGGAAAAGAACTATGATATTCAGGGAAGCGGTTTGGGACTTGCCATTACCCAGTATTATGTGCAGCTGATGGAAGGGGAAATCCATATTGAAAGTGAATACGGAAAAGGTACACGGTTTGTTGTTACCCTATGGCAAGGGATTGCAGACGGTGCGGTGGAAGAAGAAACGGAAACATTGTTCGATGAAAGCATCATACTAAAGAAGGCAAAGGTTTTGGTCGTGGATGACAATGAGATGAATTGTGATGTAGCAAGAGGACTTTTGAACTGTATGGGTGTGGAAGCAGATATTGCTTTGTCAGGAGAGGAATGCTTAGCGATGCTGAAAGACGGAAAGGAATATGCAGTGATTTTGACAGACCATATGATGCCGCAGATGGATGGTGTCGAATTGATGCATCATATCCGTACCTTGGGGGAAGAATATAAGCAGCTACCGATTATTTTACAGACAGCAAACGCAATCAGTGGTGTGCGGGAGCATATGCTGCATGAGGGCTTTGATGACTTTATTGCAAAGCCGATTCAGATAGGAGAGTTACAGAAGGTATTACTAAAATATTTGGGAACAGAGGAGATATAGCAGATGATGAATGAGATGAGGGTTAAGATTGAAAGGTCTGAGGAGAGAACCGTACTGCCGATTGGAGGAATTGACAAGGCAGGCAATGTTTATGAGGTGAATAACAAGTATCTGATGAAGAATGGAGAGGCGATTCTGCCGATTATGGGAGAGTTTCATTTTTCACGTTGGACACCTGCGGAATGGGAGGAAGCACTGCTGAAAATGAAAGCAGGCGGTGTGGAAATTGTGGCTACCTATGTATTCTGGATTCATCATGAGGAGAGAAAGGATGAATGGGATTTCACGGGTTCTAGAGATGTAAGGGCATTTCTTGAGGTCTGCAGGAAGGTAGGAATGTCTGTATGGTTTCGAATTGGGCCGTGGGCGCATGGTGAGTGTCGTAACGGAGGATTCCCGGACTGGCTGGTGCAGGAAGAAGGTATGGAAACCAGAGTGGATGACCCGAAGTATCTGGCATATGTTCGTAAGTTTTGGACGAAGCTTGCCGAGCAGACTGAAGGTATGATGTGCAAGGATGGAGGACCGATTCTTGGAATACAGTTAGAGAATGAGTACTGTCATGCAGGCGGACCGGCGGATAAGTCCTTGGGTAAGATACATATTATGACTTTGAAAAGAATGGCAGTGGAGCTTGGTTTTGAGGTGCCATATTATACAGCTACCGGATGGGGCGGTGCATGGGTAATTGATGATGAGATGCTTCCTGTACTTGGCGGCTATGTAGATGCCCCTTGGGCGGCACATACGCATGAGATGCCGGCGTGTGAGAATTTTTTGATTACTCCTTTTAGAGAGGATGACAATATTGCAACAGATTTAAAGCAGGATACTGAGAGTGAGTACACCTTCTCTATCAGCAAGAATCCGTATCTGACTGCGGAGCTTGGGGGCGGCTTGCAGGTAACAGCACATAGAAGAACATTTCCTTTTCCGGAGGATATTGAAGCGCAGACTATGTGTATGCTGGGAGCCGGAGCAAATCTCTTAGGTTATTATATGTACCATGGCGGATATAATCCTCAGGGTAAGGAGACTACACTACAGGAGTCGAAGGCGACAGGTTATGCGAATGATTATCCGATTAGAAGTTATGACTTTCAGACCTGCATCAGGCAGAGTGGTAGATTGAATGAAAGTTATCACAAATTAAAGAAATTGCATATGAGTATACTGACTTTTGAAAAGGAACTTGCAACAGCGGCTGCGTTCTTCCCTGAAATGCAGCCTGCCAATGCAGAGGACTTGCAAACACCAAGAATCAGTGTACGTTATTCTGAGGAGTATCAAGGTGGTTTTATTTTTATAAATAATCATCAAAGATTAAGAAAAATGCAACCAATTGAAAATCTTTCCCTTATGATAAGTAGGGAAGGTGATGTGGATGTAGAAGTAACACATTTATATTGTCAAAGCGGACAGTGTGCAATGATTCCATTCGGATTGCAAATGGGTGATTGCCGTCTTAAGACAACGAACTGTTCTATTCTGACAAAATTGCAAGACACGTATTTCTTCTATATAGAAGAGGATGTGGAACCTTATTTTGAATATGAAGATAAAGCATATGAAAAGGTAGTGGTACTGACAAGGCAGGAGGCAGAGATGGCTTATTTATTACGGGATAAGCTGATACTTACAAAGAATGCGCTTTTTGTCCGGGATGGTGAGCTTGTACTTCTAAAAGGTAAGGAGGCACAGACAATCCGTTATTATGATAAGAACGGTGTAGAAGGTGAGATTCTCTGCAAGGAGATAACAGAACAGAAAGCAGCGACGGTTCATACGGCGTTGATAGAGCAGAGTAAAGAAAGAGCAGTATATGAGCTGACAGTGGAGACTGAGGATGTGACGAAGCTTCATGAGCTGTATCTGCACATGAATTTTAAGGGTGACAGAGCACAGCTTTATCAGGATGAAGTATTACTGGATGATTGGTTCAGTAATGGTGAGGACTGGTATAGTGCCATGAAGAGATTTGATTATCCTGAAAAGCTCAGACTGGTGGTATTCCCGTATCAGGAAGATGTTTATTATGACTTGCAGCCAAGAGTCGGCTGTGAGTTGGTTTCTGTTTCGGTGGAGACAGAGTATGATGTACGTTTGGCATAGTATCATATTAAATTTTTACTAAGACATTATTTACCACGGCTAACGGAAAGACAATATGATATAATCACGTATGGAACAAGTTATTTTGGAGATACTAAGTAACAGTTAAGAAAAGGAGATTTATTATGAAAAAGAAAGTAGCATTATTATTATTAACAGCAATCGTAGCAGGAACAATGATGACAGCATGCGGTACAACAGATGACAGAACATCTGACGAGGTACAGACACAAGAAATTGGTGATGAGAATGATATGGTAGATACAGAATCAACAGTAGGTGACACTACTGTTGAGGAGACTGTAACAGAGGAGACTGTCGTTGAGGAATCAACAGTGGTTGATGAGCAGGCAGCAGTAGCAGGTGGTGACCACCTTGCTACCTTTGAAGAGGTAGATGCTTTTATCAATGAGATTTACACAAAGATTCCTCAGGATAAGATGCCGATGGGAATTGGCAATATGGAGCTTGGTTTTGAGGATATGGACGCAGTTGCATATCATACAGGCTTAACAGATGTAGCAGGAATTGACAGTATTGTATTATCTGAGTCAATGATAGGTTCTGTTGCATATTCACTGTTGTACATTAGAACAAACGATGAAGGAGATGCACAGCAGATTGCGCAGAATGTTATGGATAATATTAATCCTGCTAAGTGGATTTGTGTAACAGCAGAGAAGCAGATTGCTGTGACTATCGGTAAGGATGTGTTCTATGTAATGACATCTGCTGAGACTGCAGATTTGATTTATGATGCGATGGCAGAGCTTGCAGCACAGAAGGGCATGACTGTATCTGAGAAGCTTGAGAAGACAAATGCCATCTAAAGCGGTATAATGATAGTATAAGATTCAATATAAAATGGAAGGGAGAAATGCAGTATGCTTTTTTCCAGTATCACCTTTTTGTATTTCTTCCTGCCTTTGACACTGCTCCTATACGGAGTGGTGCCAAAGCAGGTTAAAAACTTAATATTATTTGTGATGTCATGCATTTTTTATGCGTGGGGAGAGCCGGTTTATCTGTTCCTCATGCTTATTCAGATTGTGATTGTATATGGCCTCACATTGATAATGGAGAAGAAACGGGAGACAAAGACAGGCAAGGTAATGTATGTATTGGCTGTCCTGATACCTTTTGCTTCTCTATTTTTCTTTAAGTACTTTAGCTTTTTGTTAGGAGAAGTGCTGGGGGTAATTGGAAGCAGTGTAAAGACGTTAGTAGTGGATTTGCCTTTGATTGGCAAGACGGATTTACTCAAGATTACACTTCCGATTGGTATTTCTTTCTATACCTTCCAGTTGGTGAGCTATGTGGTTGATGTATGGAGAAGGGAATGTGTAGCACAGAGGAGTGTATTAAAGCTTGCTACTTATATTACCATGTTTCCTCAGCTGATTGCAGGACCGATTGTCAGATATCGGGGAATGGACAAGGAGCTGGATGCCAGAGAGGTTTCTTCAAAGGATTATACGGATGGCATTGTGCGTTTTGTAATAGGTCTTGGTAAGAAAGTATTGATTGCGAATGTATTGGGCGAGATTGTGCAGGAGCTTGCGGATATTTCGGGCAATAGTATTGTTCTTGCGTGGATGTATGCAATCGCTGTGACCTTGCAGATTTATTTTGATTTTTCAGGATATTCGGATATGGCAATCGGACTCGGGGCCATGTTTGGTTTTTCATTCCCGGAGAACTTCAATTATCCTTTGATTTCGGGAAGTCTGACAGAGTTCTGGAGACGCTGGCATATGAGCCTTGGCAGCTGGTTTAGAGACTATGTGTATATTCCTTTAGGAGGTAATCGGACAAGTACGGTTAAGTGGATTCGTAATATTCTGGTTGTCTGGATGCTGACCGGTGTATGGCACGGTGCAGGCTGGAACTTTATTGTATGGGGCTTGTTCTTTGGTGTGATGCTGTTGATAGAGAAGTTTATCGCTATGGGAATATTAGCTGTGAAGGAACGAGGAGCAGTAGCGGGAGACAAAACAGCGATGCATTTTGCAGGGCATGGAGTGAAATATTGTCTGCGACATATTTATGTGATAGTTGCAATTGTGTTTAGTTTTTTGATTTTTAATGGTGCTAATTTATCTGAGGGCTGGCAGGATATCAACAATCTGTGGAGTGCGCCTGTCCGGACGGATGAGTTATCTTTATTTATGCTTCGCAACAGAGCAGGAATCTTATTCGTTGGAGCTGTTGGAGCAACACCACTGCCAAAGTATTTGTGGGAGAAGGCAGTACAAGGATTAGGTAAGGGAGCTTCGATGTTATTGATAAGGCTGATACAGCTTGTGTTTACGGCGATATTGTTGCTGCTTTGTACGGCATATCTGATAGATGGTTCGTTTAATCCGTTTTTGTATTTTAGATTTTAGGTAGGTGTAGTATGAAGTGGGAAAATCTGATAAATAGAATATTTTCTAGTTTGTTTTTGGTATTTCTATGCGGAATGGCAGTCATCTTTCTTGTAAGTCCAAAGGCTAAGTATTCTATTGCTGAGCGGCGTCATTTGCAGGATATGCCGGAGCTTACTTGGGAAGGAATCAAAGATGCAAGCTATATGCAGGATTTAGAGTCCTATCTTTTAGAGCATTTTCCTTTTAGAGAAGCCTTTAGAGGAATGAAGGCCTTCTTTGTATATGATATATTGCTACAGAAGGAGAATAATGATATTTATGTAGTAAATGGTCATGCTGCCAAGCTGGAATACCCGATGAATGAGACAAGTATTATGAAGGCAGCAGAGAAGATGAGCGCATTGCAGGAAAAGTATTTTTCAAATGCAGATGTGTATTATGCGATTGTGCCGGATAAGAATTATTTTCTGGCTAAGGAGAATGGATATCCATCTCTTGATTATGAGAACTTAGAGGCACTGATGCAGGAAAATCTTGATGGTATGACGTATATTCCGATATGGGACACTCTGACGGTGGAGGATTATTATACAACAGATACGCATTGGAGACAGGAGCATCTGGGAGAGACAGTAGAGCGTCTGGCAGAGTATATGGGATTTTCGGATTATGTGATGACGGAGTTTGAACAGCGGGAGATTCCGGATTTTTATGGAGTATATTATGGGCAGTCAGCATTGGCTTTGCCGGCAGAAAGTATGTATTATCTGACCAATGAGGTAATTGATGCGGCGACACATTTTAATGTGGAGACCAATCAGACAAAGCCGTTATATGAGCTTGATTTGCTGGAGGATGAGGCACTGATGGATAAATACAATATTTATCTGGGAGGAGCGGTGGCTATTCAGACCATTACCAGTCCAAAGGCAGCGGGAGACGGCAGGCTTATTATATTCAGGGATTCCTTTACCAGTAGTCTTGCACCTTTGTTAACCAATGCGTATCAAGAGATAGTTTTGATTGATACCAGATATGTAAGTGCGGGATTTCTGGGGAATTTTGTCGACTTTACGGATGCGGATGTGTTGTTCTTATATAATCCGCTTGTATTAAATAATAGTACGATGTTAAAAAATTGATGGTAACATATGAAGTGCGAGAGGAGAATTGCTATGCTATACGGTGCGATAGAGGCAGGCGGAACGAAGATGGTGGTTGCGCTTGTAGAAGATACAGGAGAAATCAAAGATAAGGTTGTGATTCCGACTTCGACACCGGAAGAAACCATGCCACAGATTATCGGGTATTTGAAGGGCAAAGATATCAAGGCTGTAGGAGTAGGTTCCTTTGGACCGGTGGATGTTGTAAAGGGGTCGCCTACTTATGGCTGTATTATGAATACGCCTAAGCTGGCTTGGAAGAATTATAATCTGGTAGAAGCGTTGGAGACAGGACTTGGTGTACCTGTTAGTCTGGATACGGACGTGAATGCAGCCTGTCTTGGAGAAATGACCTATGGGTGTGCAAAGGGGATAGGAAATGTTATCTATGTAACCATTGGTACAGGTATCGGTGCAGGAATTGCAGTGGAAGGTAAGTTACTACATGGGATGATGCATCCGGAAGCCGGACATATATTGATTACGAAGAGACTGGCAGACAGAGGTCAGAGTGTATGTCCTTATCATGACAGCTGCTTTGAAGGCTTGGCATCAGGCCCTTCGATTGAAGCAAGATGGGGAAAGAAGGCTTATGAGCTTGTGGATAACCAGATTGTATGGGAGCTTGAGAGTGAATATATTGCCAAAGGGCTTATGAATATGATTCTTACCTTGAGCCCGCAAAAGATTATATTGGGCGGCGGTGTGATGCATCAGGAGCAGCTGTTTCCTTTGATTCGTGAGAAAGTAGCAGAGGTATTGAATCACTACTATGACACAAGGGAGCTTGCAGATATGGATACCTATATCGTTCCTGCAAGCTTAAATGACAATCAGGGAATCCTCGGCGCAGCAGTACTGGCGATGAATGTGTAGAGTTGATAAAAAACACGGGTACCGTAAGGTGCCCGTGTTTTATGCCCTAATGGGGATTATTTTGTCTCTAAATCAAATCCAAAGTAATTTACTGCATTGTTGTATGAGATACCCTTAACGATTTCTTCAAGGATTTCCATATCTGCAGGGAACTCACCGTCCTCAACCCAGTTACCGATTAAGTTACACATAATACGTCTGAAGTACTCATGTCTTGTGTAAGATAAGAAGCTACGAGAGTCTGTTAACATACCAACGAAGCCTGAAAGGTTACCAAGGTTAGCAAGTGAAATCATCTGGTCCTGCATACCTGTCTTGTGGTCGTTGAACCACCAAGCAGAACCCTGCTGAATCTTAGCGCAAGCTGTAGAATCCTGGAAGCATCCAAGGATAGTACCGATAGCCTGATTGTCGTTAGGATTCAAGCTGTAGATGATAGTCTTTGGAAGCTCATCTGTTGTAATCAGTGCATTTAAGAAGTCTGCAAGCTGAGCAGATGGAGCGTAGTTGTTGATACAGTCATAACCTGTATCAGGTCCGAGCTGTGCGTAACGAAGTGTATTGTTGTCACGCTTACAGCCATAGTGAAGCTGCATTACCCAGTTCAATCTGTGATACTGCTTGCCCATGAATACCATGAATGCAGTCTTGAACTGTAATTCCTCTTCTCTTGTAACGGTTTCTCCGCTCTTTCTCTTAGCAAAGATAGCTTCAATCTCAGCATCTGTTGCAGGCTGGTACATAACGTACTCAAGTGCATGGTCAGATACAGAACATCCCATAGAAGCAAAGAAGTCAAGTCTGTTAACAAGTGCAGCCTTCATATCTGCAAAAGTATGAATCTCAACACCGCTTACAGCAGATAACTTAGCAAGATAATCAAAGTAATCAGGCTTCTCAATGTTCATAGCCTTATCAGGTCTCCATGCAGGAAGAACCTGTACATCAAATGTAGTATCTTCAGCGATAGCCTTGTGATACTCAAGAGAGTCGATAGGGTCATCTGTTGTACAGATTAATGTAACGTTAGACTGCTTAATTAAGCCGCGAACGCTCATTGAACTCTCCTGAAGCTTAGCATTACAAAGGTTCCAAACCTCCTCAGCTGTGTTCTTGTTCAGAACGCCGTTGTAGCCAAAGTAACGCTGTAACTCAAGGTGTGTCCAGTGGTAAAGTGGATTACCGATAGCCTTACCTACACACTCAGCCCACTTGAAGAACTTCTCCTTATCAGAAGCATCTCCTGTCATGTATTTCTCATCAACACCGCAGGAACGCATAAAACGCCACTTATAGTGGTCGCCGCCAAGCCATACCTGTGTGATATTGTCGAACTTTCTGTCATTTGCAATCTCTGCCGGATTAATATGGCAGTGATAGTCAAGAATTGGTGTTGTTTCAGCGAAACTGTGATAAAGCTTGCAAGCAGTTTCAGTCTGTAACAAGAAATCCTTATCCATAAAATTTTTCATGGGTATTCCTCCTATAATTATATTTTTTAAGTTGGGTATAAGTTTAATATAAAAAAGTGCCTGCACGAACCATGCCGGTAAGGCACTTTTATTATCCTATCAAATCCTAGAGAGTGGTACCTCTCTTAATCAACTCGCCGGAGAAGATAACCTTCTGCGGCATCTCTTTGTGACCTAAAATACCAATCAGAGTATTAACGATGTGGTGACAAAGGGTGTCTAACCGATTATCTACGCTGGTAAGCTCAGGCTCACAACAGGTACTTAAAATGGAGTTATTATAACCGATGACAGCCAAATCCTCAGGAATCTTCAAGCCCTTTTTGTGTGCGTACTTAATGGCACCGATAGCAAGATTGTCATCGGCAGCGACAACGGCATCGAACTTAATCGCAGGGTCAAGATTCGCAAGAAAATCTGAAATGGCAGTCAGATTCGCATGATCCTCAGGGAAGTACTGCATATACTCCATGCGAAGAGGAATATTATGCTGTGTTAATGCGCTCTGATAGCCTGACAGCTTTCTGATAGCTGAATATGACTTAGAGTTATATAAATATAAAATATCCTTGCGTCCTGATGCAATCAGTGAAGAGGTAGCCTGAAGTGTAGACTTAAAGTCATCACAAAGACTGCAGTAAACGTTCTCATAATCAAAGTCTGCATTGAGAAGGAGAACAGGAATCTCCTTGGCAGCTTCGCGGATATAGTCGTTCTCGGCGTCATTGTTAGATATAAAGTTGGAACCTACGAGAATTACACTGTCTACCTTCTTGTTCACAAGGAGGTTCAAAAACTTCTTCTTATCCTCGAGCTTGTAACCGGTACAGCATAAAATACAGTTGTAGTTATTGGCACGAAGCTCCTGCTCAATGTGATAAACGGCATTGGCAAGATAAAGGTCGGATGAATCTGCACATAGAATACCGATAGAGTTCATGGTATTCAGACCAAGACCGCGTGCAAATGCATTCGGTGTGTAATCGCAAGCATCAATGACAGCAAGTACCTTCTTACGGGTTTCGGGGCTGACATTCTCAGAACCGTTCAAGACACGGGATACAGTTGCGATAGATACACCGGCTTTCTCTGAGATATCATAGATGGTCATAATCAAAAATCCTTTCTGTACTACTAAGGAAAGCCCCACTGGAAGCTGTTCAATCGTAGGTAAAACTATGTAAGCTATGTCGGCTGAAAACCCCTTGTAAAAAGAGGGATGTAAGCGCTATCATAACCACTTCAAATTGTACTACGGAAATAGGCTAAAATCAAGCAAATGTTAAAAAATAAACAAATTTATAAAAGCCAAAGATTGATTGACGTAAGTAGGCTTATGAAGTAAAATGAAAACAGTTTCATAACGAAACAAAATGTGAGATAAAAGGAAGGATGAAAGGTATGGAGCTTCGTACAGCAGCGTCTCCAAGAGACGTAAAGCATTATACAACTGAGAGATTAAGAGAAGAGTTTTTAATTGATGATTTATTCAAGGTAGGAGAGATTAAGTTAGTATACAGTCATATCGACCGTATTATCACAGGTTCAGCTGTTCCTGTTGAGCCAATCGTATTAACAGCAGGAGACGAGCTTAGAGCAGATTATTTCTGCCAGAGAAGAGAGCTTGGTGTGATTAATATCGGACCTGCAGGTATCATTACGATTGACGGTAAGAAGTATGAGGTAGGACATAAGGAAGGTATGTATATCGGTATGGGCTCTAAGGATATTACATTTGAGTCAGCAGATGCTAAGAATCCTGCAAAGTTCTATTTCCACAGTGCACCTGCACACAAGACTTATCCTACTAAGTTAATCAAGCCGGAAGGAACACCTTCTGAGGATGTTGTTATTATCAAGGATGAGAATAAGGTTGAGTTAGGATGTCTTGAGGATGCAAACCACAGAGTTATCAACAAGTACATCTTACCGGGTCAGGTAGAGAGCTGTCAGCTTGTTATGGGTATGACATGCCTTAAGCCGGGAAGCGTATGGAATACAATGCCATGCCATACACATGACAGACGTATGGAGGTTTATTTATACTTTGATATGCCTGAGGATGCATTTGTTATGCATTACATGGGAGAGCCACAGGAGACAAGACACATCGTTATGAGAAATGAGCAGGCCGTTATTTCTCCAAGCTGGTCTATCCATTCCGGTTCAGGCAGCCGTGCTTACACATTTATCTGGGGTATGGTTGGTGAGAATCAGGCATTCGATGATATGGATGGCGTAAGAAATCAGGATATCATGTAATTTGAGCAGGAGTCATACATGAAGAGAAAATACTATAATTACGCACAAGCATTTGTTGTGAACTTTTTGATTGCGTTTATAGTGTTTGGATATTATATGCTTAAGGAAAAGGGATTGTTTACGTTAACAAATGATTTTAATACGCAAACAATTCCTTTTACTAAGTTAACACTGGATGCAATTCATGAACAAGGTGGTTTGTGGAACTGGCATATTGATTTGGGAACAAATCTAATTTCAAGCATGAGTATTACAACACTGGGAAGTCCTGTTTTTTGGCTGTTTAGTTGGTGCAAGGGAGAAAATGTACTTTATATTATCGGTTGGCAATATATTATAAAGTATGCCATTATGGGAGTAACATCATATGCCTATCTGATTAGATATACGTCAAAACATAGAACAGCTATGATTGGAAGTGTGCTATATGCCTTTTCAGGATTTCAGACGGTCAATTTGATATTCTTTATTTTCTTTGATGCAGTGGCATTCTTTCCGTTATTATTGATTGCATTTGAGGAAATGATGGAAAAGGATAAAAAGTATTGGTTTGCTGCGTGTGTAGCACTCAATGCATTTGTAAATTATTATACATTTGTCGGAGAAGTGGTTTTCTTAATTTTATATTACATCGTCAGATATTTTGTATTCGACTGGAAGCGGAGTATTCGAAAGCTGGGACAGTGTATAACAGAAGGCATATGGGGAATACTGATGGCGGCTGCATTATTCATTCCTTCCATATTTAATATTTTGAGAACTTCGAGAATACAGGATAATTTGGGAATTGCACACTATTTTGATTTTAATAGAAGGGATATGCTTCAGGTGTTTGCACCTTTCGTTTTTCCGAGTGAGACGATGATGGGAAGGTCTTATATCCGTGAGGAGGATTGGACGTCAAGAGCTGCATATCTTCCTATGATAGGGATTATTTTTGTGGTGATATTTTTATTTCAAAAGCACAAGGAAAAGTGGTTAAAAGCCATGTTGTGCGTTTGTATTCCGCTTATGATATTCCCGATTGGAAATGGTTTATTTTCTCTGTTTACGACAATCTATTGCAGATGGTTTTATATGCCGATATTGCTTATGATACTGGCTTCACTCAAGGCGATTGAGGATGCGGGACGCAGGCCGGTAGTTATCCTTGCCGGTCTGATGTGTGCTTTCTTCGGAGCCATTTATGTATTCTTTGGATGGTGGGATAAGAACAAATTCCAACTGATATTCAATAAAGAGGCATTTACTGTGATATGGGCAATGGCTCTGACAGGTATTATTTGTGTATTATTGATATACTGCATCAAGTGTAAGCAGGAAACACGTGAGAGACTGTTGTTTTTGGGGGTTGCTTTGTTTGCGGTGATAACAACCTCATATACCTGCAATCAATATCAGAAGAATGATGGAAAGGATTCTTTCTATTTGGCTGATGAGATAGGTGCAATTGTGCAGCTGGAAGCAGAGGAGGGGTACCGTTACAGTACGCAGGAGATTAACCAGGGAATGCTTGGGCAGTTTGCAAATGCGAATACTTTTATTTCGACGATAACTGGTTCGATTCCAGAGTTTTGGAATAGCCTAGGGGAAGACAAGATTCTCTTTAGTCCAATCGGTCCTGAGGGAGCACAAGAGTTACTGTCTATGAGATATATTATTTCTAAAGACATAAAAGAGGAGTATCTTTTGATAGATACGTTGACTAGTGGACAAGTAACATATTATTTGTATGAGTTGCCACAGTATCTAAGAATTGGTTTTACTTATACCGAGTATATGTTAAAAAGTGATTTCTTTAAGCTAAATTCATCAATTAGAGCTAAGGTGATGTTGAAGGCATTGGTAATTGAGGATGAGGATGAAGAATTAATGCCTAATGGTATGACACGTTTGATGGTAGATGATGTTGATTCAATGTCAGAAGAGAGTATTAAAGATTTGATATCTCTTCATAGCTCAGAGAATTCAGAGAAGTTTACAATAGCTAGTGATATGTTCTCATGTACAATTCATTCTGATGCAGAGAAGTATGCATTTTTTAGTGTTCCGTATGATAGAGGATGGAGTGCCAGTGTAAATGGGCAGGAAACGACGATATTGAATATTAATGGCCTGATGGCAGTTCCAGTTATGCCAGGAGAAAATAATATTGTTTTCACATATGAAGATAAGGTGTTTAAATGTGCTGTTGGAGTTTCCCTCCTATTTATTGGTTTGTGGATTTATAGAATGAAAAAAAGAGATTGTCGTGGATAATACGACAATCTCTTTTTTATAGTAAGAAATGTGTTGAGGCTACAAAATAAGATATTTGATTTAATTGACTGATAATATTGCACGAAAATAAAAAATATTGTATTATTTATATAATAATATTAAATTTTGCGATAATGAGTTTCTGTTATTACAAAGGGGCAAAGAAAATGAAGATGAAAGCTATGTTTAAGAAAAATGAAAAACCAGTGGTAAAAGCAAATGAAAAACTAAAGAACATGAAGGTTGGAAAAAAGCTGAATTACGGCTTTAATATTGCTTTAGTAGCTTTAGTTGGGGCAATATTAGTAGGTTTTCTTGGAATGATTTTCATTAATAGCCAGTTGGCAAATTATAATGAAAAATACTATACGAATAATGACCTTCAGCTAGAGATTCGTAAGGATTTACAGATGGTAGGTAAGCAGGTGCTTTGGTCATTGACTACCAAGGATAAAAATACAACCGCAGACAGATTGGCGATAGCAGCAGAATATGCAGGTTATATTGATGCAAATCTCGAGACTTTGGCGGCAAATTTTGATGATGAAGAATTGTGTGCAAGATTGCGGGCTGCGGTAGAAGCCTTACAGGTTGAGAGAGAAGAGATAATGGTTCTTGCAGGTGAGAATCTTATTAATATGGCATTGCTTGAATACAATGAGCAGTATTCTGTGGCAAGTGATGCAGTGCAGGAGATTCTGATTGAAATCGGACATAAGGTAGATGAACAAGCAAGCTATGCATATATGTCATCTAGAATATTTGGATATGTTATGCAAGGCTTCTTAGGCGCCATAGGAATTGTAGCGTTTATCATAGTAATGAGAGTATCAAAGAAAATTACGGTAACAATCTGTGATCCGCTTAAGGAAATCGGAGTTGCTGCAACCAAGCTAGAAGAAGGCGATTTAAATATCGAAATTGCATATACTAGTGAGGATGAACTTGGTGAACTGGCTGAGAATTTCAGAACTACTTGTGAACAGATTAAAATAGTGATTCATGATGCAGGAGAGATACTGGTACAAATGGCAGACGGTAATTTTGACATCCATAGTAATGCAAGAGACCGTTATGTTGGCGAGTTTGAAGTATTGCTTCTGAGTATGAGAAAGATGAGAGACCAGCTGTCTGACACCTTCCGTCAGATGAATGAAGCAGCAGAGCAGGTAAATATAGGTGCAACGCAGATGGCAGATAGTGCTCAGGAGCTTGCAGAAGGTGCAACAGAGCAGGCAGGGGCAGTGCAGGAATTAACAGCAACTGTAGATGATGTTAACAATATTTCGGAACAGAGTGCTAAGGCAGCATCTGAGGCAGCCCAAAATACAGAAGAAACCGCTAAAAATGCACAGCAAAGTACAGAAGAAATTAAGCATTTGACAGAGGCAATGGCGGGTATTACAGAGACTTCAAAAGAAATCGAGAATATCATCGGTGCGATTGAGGATATTGCAGAGCAGACAAATCTTTTGTCATTAAATGCGTCTATTGAGGCAGCAAGAGCAGGTGAAGCAGGTAAGGGTTTTGCTGTAGTAGCAGATCAGATTGGAAAGCTTGCAGCAGAAAGTGCACAGTCAGCAGTTATGACAAGAGAATTGATTAGTAAGTCATTAGAGCAGATTGAGAAGGGTAATGATATTACCAATCATACAGCGAAGAGTATTGAAGAGGTTATTCAGAGTATGGCAGAGTTTGCAAATGTTGCATCGCAGTCAGCAGAAGCATCGAATACACAGGTAGATATGCTTAAGCAGGTTGGTGATGGAATAGAGCAGATTAGCACGGTTGTACAGAGTAACTCGGCGGCAGCACAGCAGACCTCAGCAATAAGTGAGGAGCTTGCAGCACAGGCCGAGCAATTAAAAGAAATGATTAATCAGTTTAAGCTTCCAAGGGATTAAGCTGAATAAATGGAATAAAATACCACAAAATATGCACCGGGTATCGGATATACTTGATGTATATTTTTAGAAAGGAAGGGATTCCTATGTATTTTGCACCACTGGAAGAAATTAATGGATTTAAGGTGAGACCGGGAGAATATCTCCACAATGGCGCAACTATGGTGGAGGGAGGTATCAGTTTTACGATACATTCTAACGGTGCAACTGCATGTACCTTATGTTTGTTCCGCGAGGGAGAGGAGGTACCCTATGCGGAAATTCCGTATCCGGAGTCCTATCGAATTGGAAATGTTTTTTCCATGACAGTATTTGACTTGAATCCGGAGGAATTTGAGTATGCGTACCGTTTGGACGGTCCTTATGATTTAAAAAAGGGACTTTTGTTTGACGGTGCCAATTATATTTTAGACCCCTATGCAAAAGCAGTAACAGGCCAGCGTATCTGGGGAGAAAGAAGTCAGCAAAATCAGAAATTTTATAAAGCGAGGGTGGTAACAGGAACCTATGATTGGGGTGATTTCCCACAGCCTAACCGTGAGTTCAAGGATATGATTGTCTATGAAATGCATGTGCGAGGCTTCACCAAGGATTATTCCTCAGGTGTTGAGCACAGGGGAACCTTTGCAGGAATCAAAGAGAAGATTCCATATTTATTAGAGCTGGGTGTAAATACCTTAGAGCTTATGCCGATATTTGAGTTTGATGAAATGGAGGATATGCGTGTTCATGATGGCACGATTCTCTATAATTACTGGGGATATAGTCCTGTCAGCTTTTTTTCACCAAACACCAGCTATGCAGCAGCAATGGAGCACAATCGTGAGGGACAGGAGCTTAAAGAGTTAATTAGAGAGCTTCACCAGCACGGTATTGAAGTCATTTTGGATGTTGTGTTTAACCATACGGCTGAAGGTAATGAAATGGGACCGACCTTTAGCTTTAAGGGAATTGATAATAATATTTATTATATGCTGACACCGGATGGAAAGTACTATAATTTTAGTGGCTGCGGTAACGTAATGAACTGTAATCATCCGATTGTACAGCAGTTTGTTTTGGAATGTTTACGTTATTGGGTGGTGGAGTACCGTGTGGACGGTTTCCGATTTGACCTTGCATCCATCATGGGAAGAAATGAAGACGGTTCGCCGATGAGTAAGCCTCCTCTATTGCAAAGTCTTGCCTTTGACCCGATATTGGGCAAGGTAAAGCTGATTGCAGAAGCATGGGATGCCGGCGGTCTTTATCAGGTAGGAAGCTTTCCGGCGTGGAACCGCTGGGCTGAGTGGAACGGCAAATACCGTGATGATATGCGATGCTTTTTGAAGGGCGATTATGGTATGGCTCAGGCTGCAATTAGCCGTATTACGGGCTCTTTAGACCTGTATAATCCTGAAAAGCGCGGTGAGAATGCGTCGGTTAATTTTATTAACTGCCATGATGGATTTACTCTTTATGACCTGTATGCTTACAACCAAAAGCACAATGAAAAGAATGGTTGGAGCAATACGGATGGTGACGACCATAACAACAGTTGGAACTGTGGCGTAGAGGGAGAGACGGATTCGCAGGAGGTATTGGAGCTTAGAAACCGCATGAGGAAGAATGCTTTCGCTGTGTTGATGTGCAGCAGAGGTTCGGCCATGTTTCTTGCAGGAGATGAGTTCTGTAATACACAGTTTGGAAATAATAATGCATATTGTCAGGACAGTTATATCTCGTGGCTGGATTGGGATAGAAAAGAGCAGTATTCGGAAATGTTTGAGTTCTGTAAATATATGATACAGATTCGTAAAAATCATCCGATTTTGCATGGACACTCAGGAAATTGCGGTTGTGGATTCCCTGAGGTAAGTGTGCACAATAAGACTGCGTGGAACAGTCATTGTGATGGAGATACCAAGACAATCGGTGTCATGTTTGCGGGTAGAAATGCGGATAATACAGAAGATGATGTAATCTATATAGGTATCAATGCTTTCTGGGAACCGCAGGAGGTACAATTGCCGAATCTGCCCCTTGGAAGAAAGTGGCGAATCCTTGTGAATACTGAGTTTTCGCATACACCGGATGTTGATTATCAGACATTGACGCAGTGGAAAGGTCATGAAGCCATTGTCATGTGTCCGCGAAGTGTCGTGGTAGCAGTAGTTGAGAAGTGGTAAAATAATTGACAATTTATAAATAATATATTTCCAAATTGTCAATTATAATGTATAATGTATTGTGAACAGTGCGAAAAATCAGGCAGTGCCGAGTGTACTATTTGATTTTTGTACTCATAATAACGAGCAAACCGTCTGCGAAGCAGACAGTGAGTACGAAGTACGAGTTTGCGCGAGCAAAAAATCAAGCGGCACGTAAGTGACATTTGATTTTTGCCGTGACAACGAGCAAACCGTCTGCGAAGCAGACAATGAGCGCGAAGTGCGAGTTTGCGAGTGGCGAGTGGCAAGTAACTAGTACAGAACGATAAATATATAATATATGAAAGGCGGTAGCATAATGGCGAAAGTATTGGTAGTGGACGACGCAGCATTTATGCGTATGTCTATACAGAAAATGTTGGAGCCTCATGGCCATGAAATGATAGGAGAAGCAGAGAACGGTGTGGAGGCAATCAAGAAATATATGGAGTTGAAGCCGGACATTGTTCTTTTGGATATTACCATGCCGGAGATGAACGGTGTAGAAGCCTTGAAACAGATTAAGGAAAAGGACCCGAATGCGAAGGTGGTTATTTGTTCGGCAATGGGACAGCAGGCGATGGTTGCCCAGGCGATTCAGTATGGAGCGAAGGATTTTGTTGTAAAGCCTTTTGAGGTAGAACGACTGATTGCTGCTATTGACAGAGTTATGGGTAAATAGTCATTGGAAGTTTTAGGAAAAAATTGAAAATAGCGGTTTACAAACCGCTGTTTTTATTGTATGATTAAGAAAACGTTTTCCGAAAAACGTTTTCTGCTTGTGTGGCTTGAGAGAAAACGATAGACGCATGAGGAAAGGTTTACGGTCCGATATTTAGTAAGGAGTGATAGCTTGGTTTCCATTAAGGATGTTGCCAAGCATGCAGGTGTAGCAATATCTACAGTATCTAAGGTTCTGAATAAGTATCCGAATGTCAGTGAGGAGACCAGATTAAAGGTCAATGCGGCAATTGAAGAGCTGGGATTTGTTCCCAATTCTATTGCATCAGCCCTTTCATCTAAGAAAACAGACAGGGTAGCATTGCTGTTAGATGCGAACAGGCATGCGCAGGCGATTGATGAGATTCCTATGAAATATATTGTAGGAGCCATTAATAAAGCAAAGGAATTAAATATAGATATCATCACAGTATTCTTTACCATGATTCAGGAGATGAGCGTGGAAGAGGTGACAAGATATTTCCAGTCGCAAAGTATTGAAGGCTTGATTATTTGCGGATTGTCGAAGCAGGATACCGTGTTGCATGAGTTGATTGCTACGGGCAAGTTCAAGATTGTACTGATTGATGCACCGGGAGTAAGCGAGAGTACTTCAAGTATTCATATTGACCATAAGCAGGCGCAGTATGAGGTTGCTAAGGAAATGATTGTTACGAATAAAGCAAGCTTTGAGAAGATGTACGGAGTAGGCATGAAGGCACCGGATGTTGCGGATGATGAGTTGGGTGATGAACCTTATGAATGGGGTAAGAAGATACTCTATATTGCAGGTAAGCCTAACGGTTATGTGTCTGATGAAAGAATGCAGGGGATGCTTCGTTTGGCAGAGGAGTTGGATTTGACACTGACGGTTCAGACAGGTAATTTCAGTGAGCTTCAGGCGAGAAATATTACTATGGAGTTTGCGGACGAGCAGGATGCCATTGTGTGTGCGTCGGACCTTATGGCGATTGGTGCGATGAAGGCATTGATAGATATGGATATTTTCCGACCGGTATGTGGATATGATGGTATTAATCTGATGGGATATGCAGGTAAGCAGATGCATACGGTAAAGCAGGATTTCCAAGAAATTGCAGCAACAGCGGTGAAGGAGATTACACGTCTGATGTCTGGTAAGGAAGGAAGAGAAGTGATTGTACCGCATCAGTTGATTCGAATTGAATATAAGGATGTTATTTCGTAAGAGACATCTCGAAAATCTACGATTTTCGAGATTTGGCGTATCTGTTAAATGAAAGTGGAAAAGATATATAATAAGAATTTTTATGCTGTCGGCGAGTGAAAGCGCCGGCAGGGAAAGAAGAGGTAAAAATGAGCGTAAAAACAAATTTGGAAGCAGCAGCACAGAAGATGTATGGTAAAGCGATTGCACAGCTTGATGACAAGCAGCTTTACTTTGCAATCCTGCAGATGACTAAGGAGATGATGCAGGGTAAGGGCCAGATTAAGGGCAGCAAGAAGGTATATTATATTTCTGCAGAGTTCTTAATTGGTAAGCTTTTATCTAATAATTTAATTAATCTTGGTATCTATGATGAGTTAGAGGATGTACTTAAGGCTGAGGGTAAGGAATTAAGCCGTATCGAAGAAATCGAGCCGGAACCATCTCTTGGTAACGGTGGTCTTGGAAGACTTGCTGCTTGCTTTTTAGATTCTATTGCATCTCTTGGACTTCCTGGAGATGGTATCGGTTTGAACTATCATTTTGGTTTATTTAAGCAGGTGTTTGTTGACAGACAGCAGACAGCCGAGAAGAATGACTGGATTGAGGCACAGTCTTGGTTAACAAAGACAGATATCACATTCCCTGTATACTTTGGTAAGAAGAAGGTAATGTCAAGATTATATGATATTGATGTAATCGGTTATGAGCAGGGCGTGAATAAGCTTCATTTATTTGATATTGAGACTATCGACGAGAGCATCGTTGAGGATGGTATTGATTTTGATAAGAAGGATATTGATAAGAATCTTACATTATTCTTATATCCTGATGATTCTGATGAGGCAGGTCAGATGCTTCGTATTTACCAGCAGTATTTCATGGTATGTAACGGCGCACAGCTTATCTTAAAGGAGATGAAGGACAATGGTTATGACCTTCATAAGATGTACGACCATGCAGTTATCCAGATTAATGACACACATCCGACTATGGTTATTCCTGAGCTTATCAGAATCCTTACAGAGGAAGAGGGCTTCGAGATGGAAGAGGCTATTGAGGTTGTAAGCAAGACTTGTGCATACACAAATCACACTATTCTTGCAGAGGCACTTGAGAAGTGGCCAATCAAGTATTTACAGAAGGTTGTTCCGCAGTTAATGCCTATTATCTGGGAGCTTGATAAGAGAATTGCCATCAAGTATGATGACCCAAAGGTACAGATTATCGATAAGGATTTGAGAGTACACATGGCTCATATTGATATCCATTACGGATTCTCTGTAAACGGTGTTGCTGCTATTCATACAGAGATTTTAAAGGATACAGAGTTAAATCATTTTTATAAGATTTATCCTGAGAAGTTCAATAACAAGACAAACGGTATTACCTTTAGAAGATGGTTGTTATCATGTAACAGGGAGCTTGCTGATTTGATTACAAAGACAATCGGTTCGGGCTACAAGAAGGATGCGGATGAGCTTGAGAAGCTTCTTAAGTTCAAGGATGATGAGGCTCTTTTAACAGCAATCAAGACAATCAAGAAGGATAAGAAGGCCGCGTTGGCGCAGTATATTAAGGAGAATGAGGGACAGGATATCAATCCTGAGTCTATCTACGATATTCAGATTAAGAGACTTCATGAGTATAAGCGTCAGCAGATGAATGCGCTTTATATCATTCATAAGTATCTTGAGATTAAGGCCGGTAAGAAGCCATCTACACCAATCACATTTATTTTTGGTGCAAAGGCAGCTCCTGCTTATATCATTGCACAGGATATTATTCATTTACTTCTTTGCTTACAGGAAATCGTGAATAACGACCCTGATGTAAAGGACTATATGAAGGTTGTTATGGTAGAGAACTACAACGTAAGCTACGCAGAGAAGTTAATTCCTGCATGTGATATTTCAGAGCAGATTTCACTTGCTTCTAAGGAGGCATCCGGTACAGGTAACATGAAGTTCATGTTAAACGGTGCGGTAACTCTTGGTACAAGTGACGGTGCAAACGTAGAGATTAATGAGCTTGTAGGCGATGAGAACATCTATGTATTCGGTGAGAAGTCAGAGGCAGTTATTGAGCATTATGCAAAGGCTGACTATGTTTCTAAGAAGTTCTACGAGGGCAGCAAGGTAATCAAGGAAGCGGTTGATTTCATTATCGGCAAGCAGGTTATGGCAGTTGGTAATAAGGAGAGATTGACAAGACTTCATAAGGAATTAATCAATAAGGACTGGTTTATGACATTACTTGACTTAGAGGACTATATCGAGACTAAGGATAGAATGTTTGAAGACTATAAAGATGAGGCTAAGTGGAAGCGTATGATGCTTGTAAACATCGCAAAGGCAGGCTTCTTCTCATCAGACAGAACAATTGCAGAGTATAACAGAGATATTTGGAAGTTGAAGTAATCCGATGATGGGGCGGTACGCTATTTGGGCGTACCGCTTTGTCGTTGTTGGTGGTAGGGATTTCGGAGGAAGCGAGGGTGTGATAAGGTGATAGGGTGAGGGGGGATAAGCTAAGACAATTATTATAGTACTAGAGGGTGGAATATGATGAAATATCATGGTTGGGCGTGAAAGTTGGCAAATAGAGGAGTTGGAAGTTGTGGAAATATGGAAAGTTGGTATAGGAAGTCTGAAAAGGGCTGTAATACCAAGTGAAAAATGAAAACTTGGTATTAGGAGCTTGAAAAGGTGACTGAGACCAAGTGAAATGTGGAAAGTTGGTCTCAGGAGTGGGAAAAGGTGACTGAGACCAAGTGAAATGAGGAAAGTTGGTCTCAGGAGCGGGAAAAGGTGACTGAGACCAAGTGAAATGTGGAAAGTAGGTCTCAGGAGTGGGAAAAGGTGACTGAGACCAAGTGAAATGAGGAAAGTAGGTCTCAGGAGTGGGAAAAGGTGACTGAGACCAAGTGAAATGAGGAAAGTTGGTCTCAGGAGTGGGAAAAGGTGACTGAGACCAAGTGAAATGTGGAAAGTTGGTCTTAGGAGAAGAAAAGTCGTGCTGAGACCAAGTGAAGCATGGAGAGTTGGTCTTATGAGTGAAAAAAGGCAATAAAGACCAAGTACAGATGTAGATTATATATTAGACTAAGAAAATAAGCGATTTATGGTTGATTTTTTTGATATAAATGATTATTATGATTTTGATATATATAATTTTCTTTATTATTAATAAGATTAATGCAAAGGGGCAAATGAGTGCACTTAATCATATTAATACATATTTAAGAGCTAAAGATTATTTTAGCAGAATCTATTCATGCTTGATTCAAGCGAATATTTCACACTTAATTATAATTTACAATTAGTATATGGACATATGCAAAACATAGAGAAATTACTTGATTTTATTTGTAATCAACAAGTTTTGTATAGGATTTATGTGGCTAGTACAAAGGAGTTTTTATGTTTTATGAACAATTGAAAAGGGAACAAGAATGTATCGCAAAGCAAATTACAAGTATCGAAGATAAGCTGGTAGGTATGCCAGAAGGAAAATTGATTTGCGCTAAGAATAGGGAGTGGTACAAGTGGTATGTGAGTGATGGTAAGAAGAAAATATACATATCCAGTAAAAATAATGCAATAGCAGAAAAGTTAGCAGAGAAGTGTTATCTACTAGTTGAACTGGAAGAGTTAAAAAATAAGAAGAGTATCTTGGAAAAATTAGAGACTGGCTATTTAAAATATTCAAAAGAGACAGAGCAATTCTGGGAAAAGCACCCAGGAATAAGGCAGCTGCTGAAGCTGTCAAAGCCAAATTTGTCGGAGGAATTGCAAGAATGGGCTAATGCAGAATATAAGAGAAATACTGGTTTTCCAGAGAATTTAAAGTTTGGTACACCGTGGGGAGAAGTGTTTCGGTCAAAATCGGAGTCGATGATTGCGAAGAGTTTGCGGGAGAGAGGGATACCGTATCGATATGAGTGTGCGTTAAAGCTTGGGGATGAGACGGTGTATCCGGACTTTACGATTCGGCATCCCAGGACAGGAAGAATCTATTACTATGAACACTTTGGGAAGATGGATGATGTGGGGTATACGAATAGAAATTTACCGAAAATTCTGTCATATACGAAGCATGGTATTATTCCAGGGATTCATCTAATTATGTCGTTTGAGACGCAGGCTGAACCGTTGAGTATGTATACAATTGAGAGTATACTGTCGCAGTATTTCGAATAAGGATTCTGTGGCAAAGAGAGGGGGAAACAAGTGTAAAACCATGGAAAACCTAAGGAAAATAGAAATACCTATTGCGAAAAAGTGAAGTAAATGATATGATTTTCTTAAATATTGGAAACGTTACCGATGGATAATAAAAGGATAATGGATGCGCTGATATTAAGCAGAGATAAGGTAATGGAGCGTATCTATGATAAACATCAAATATGCCAGGTAATGAAGGGGAAATCCAAAAGAGTAGTGTGATGAAAATGTATAGTTAAAAAGCATTTGGAGGTTATGTATGAGAAATTGCGGAGTGTTACTACCGGTATCAAGTTTACCAAGTAAATATGGTATTGGCGGCTTTTCGAAGGAAGCATTTGAGTTTGTTGATTTCCTTGCGAGGGCAGGTCAGACTTATTGGCAGATTCTGCCGTTAGGACCGACAGGATATGGAGATTCGCCATATCAGTCATTTTCAACCTTTGCGGGTAATCCGTACTATATCAGTTTGGAGAAGCTGGTTGATGAGGGATTGCTGACAGCAGCAGAGTGTGAGGCAGAAGATTCTTTTGATAATGAAAGCTATGTGAATTATGAGAAAATATACTATACCAGATTCAAGCTTCTGAAAAAAGCATTTGACAGAGCTGACATAAACGGAGATAATTCATATCAGAGCTTTGTAAAGGAAAATGAAGCATGGTTAAAGGATTATGCTTCCTATATGGCAATTAAGGATTCCTTGGGCGGTATCTCATGGATAGAGTGGGAGGAGGACATCAGACTACGTAAGCCGGAGGCGATGGCACGCTATCAGAAGGAGCTTGCAGAGGAGATTAGTTTTTATTGCTATCAGCAGTATCTCTTTGCAAAGCAGTGGAAGGAATTAAAAACATATGCCAATAAGAAGGGCGTTAAGATTATCGGAGATATCCCGATTTATGTGGCATTTGACAGTGCGGATACGTGGGCGAATCCGGAGCTCTTCCAGTTAGATGAGAAGAATATTCCGATTGCGGTAGCAGGATGTCCACCTGATGCTTTCTCGGCGACAGGACAGTTATGGGGTAATCCTTTGTATCGTTGGGATTACCATGAGAAGACAGGCTTTGCATGGTGGATTCGTCGTATGGAGTATTGCTTCAGATTATATGATATGGTTCGTATTGACCATTTCAGAGGCTTCGATGAGTACTGGGCGATTCCGTATGGTGATGAGACAGCTGAGTTCGGTGAGTGGAAGAAGGGACCGGGTTATGCACTTTTTGCCGAGATGAAGAAGCAGTTAGGCAACAGACCTGTTATCGCAGAGGATTTAGGATTCCTGACACCGAGCGTGTTAAAGCTTGTGAAGAAGACAGGATATCCCGGTATGAAGATATTGCAGTTTGCCTTTGATTCAAGAGAGGAAAGCGACTATCTTCCGCATAATTATACGAACAACAGCGTAGTATATACCGGAACACATGATAATGATACAGTCAATGGCTGGATTCCTGCGATGAACAGAAGAGATTTGGCATTTGCAAAGAAATATGCCGGAGTAAAGAGAACAAAGGACTTATGCCCGGCGTTGATTAAGATGGCACTTGCCAGCGTATCAGATACTGCAATTATTCCATTGCAGGATTATCTCGAGCTTGGCAGTGAAGCAAGAATTAATACCCCATCCACACTTGGAGGCAACTGGGAGTGGAGAGTGACATCAGAGGCTATGACTGATGAGCTTGCAAAGAAGATGCTTGAGTGGGCACGTATTTTCGGACGTGTTGCAAGATAATAATAAAGAGGGATTGCTTCGTAAGAAGCGTTACAAGATAATACAAAAGACTATATCTGCGTCGATTGGGAAGGGTCGGCGCAGATTTTAGAAAGGTGAGGATTACAATGTTTGAACCTACTATTAAAGACATTGCGAAGATATGCGGTGTTGGTGTCAGTACAGTATCCAGAGCAATTAATAATCATCCTGATATCAATCCTGAGACAAAGGCGATGATATTGGAGACGATTAAAGAGTACGGCTATGTACCGAATAACAGCGCCCGTAATCTAAAGCGTGTGGATGCAAAGGCGATTGCTGTATTGGTAAAGGGTATCACGAATCCCTTCTTCTCTAATATGATTAAGGTGATAGAGGAAGAGTGTAAGCGTAAGAAGTATTCGATGGAGTTGCAGCATATCGAGACCGATGAGGATGAGGTAGAGGTAGCACAGAAGGTAGTAAAGGAGAAGCGTCTGCGAGGAATTATATTTCTTGGAGGCCGTTTTTCGCATTCAGAGGATAAGCTGAAGAAGCTCAATGTTCCTTTCGTATTCAGTACGGCAGGTTCCGTGCCGGAGAATATCAGCAAGCATCATTATTCAAGTATTGGTGTAGATGATAGGAAGGAAGCAGCCAAGGTGATTGATTATCTGATTGGACTTGGACATACGAAGATTGCGCTGATTGCGACTGAGACAGAGGCAAAGAGTATCGGTCAGCTGCGTATGCAGGGATACTTTGATTCGCTGTCCAAGCATGGAATACCAGTGAATTACAGATTGATTTATCAGACAAGAGAGGATATCGACCATTTCTCGATGGAGAATGGATATCAGACCACGCAGAGACTGATTGCGTCGGGTGAGCCATTTACAGCGGTGTTTGCGATGTCAGATACTTTGGCGATTGGAGCGTCCAGAGCCTTGACGGAGGCGGGGTTAAAGATTCCTGATGATGTTTCGCTGGTTGGTTATGACGGTATCGAGATAGGTGATTATATTACACCAAGGCTGACTACGATTCGTCAGCCGATAGAGGAGATGGCAAAGGCAACAACCAAGCTTTTGTTTGATATTATTGCAGGTAAGAAGGAGCATCAGCATCTGGCATATGATGCCGAGCTTCTAGAGAAGGAATCAACCAAGCCATTGGAAGGATAGGATATAGCTGATGTTTCAGATAAAAATGTTTGGATACTTTCGAATGACGAGAAAAGGACAGGTGCTGGACGAGGGAAGCATTCATTCGACAATACTGATTAAGCTTTTGGTATTTATGCTGTTAAATAGAGACAGAGTACTTACCAATATTGAGCTGGAAAGACATCTGTGGAAGCCGCAGGAGATTGAGAATCCGGCGGATGCTTTGAAGAATCTGATGTACAGATTGCGTAAGGCGTTGCAGACAGCCTTTGGTGAAGGCAATTACATACTGACAGGACGCGGGAATTACCGATGGAATCCGGAGCATGCAGTGGAGCTTGATACAGAGCTGTTTGAACAGGCCTATGAGAAGGCAAGAGATGTGGACAGCAAAGAGGATGAGAGGCTGATTCAGCTTGAGAGGTCGATAGAAATCTATGAAGGAATGTTTCTTGCCAATATAGAAAATGACTATTGGATTAGTAATCAGAGTATGTTTTATCATTCGAGGTATTTGTATCTGATGGAGAAGCTTCTGGTGTATTACTGGGAGCAGGAGGACTATGAGGCAGTTGAGAGATACTGTACGCAAGGTCTTGCAATAGATGAGTATGATGAAGCAATGAATCTGTATAAGATGAAGGCACTCTCTAGAATGGGGAAGGAGCGTCAGGCAGAGAAGTTCTTCTATTCATTGGAACAGAATGTCAAGAACGGGCTTGGCGTGAACGGAATTGAACTGATTCGTAATATGAAAAGGGAGCTTCAGCTAGAGGAACGTACCAATGAGATATCCAGACAGGAGCTACAGAGAGCTTTAACAGAAAGAGCGGCTGTTCTGGATAAGAAGTCGGTCATCTGTGATTTTGAGGAGTTCAAGTTCCTATATGCATTGCAGGCACGTAAGAATGCAAGACGTCAGGAGGAGGGATATATTATCCTGCTGACAGTGGAGCTCAATGATGACCTGGAGGTAAACCCTCATAATGTGGAGGATTATCTGCTTCAGTTTGCCATGGATGGAGTGGGCAAGGTGCTGGAGAACTATCTGAGAGAATTTGATATCGTTACAAAGTGCAGTAACTGCCAGTATATTATCATGCTGGACCGTTGTTCTTATAATAATTCCATTAAGGTGGCACAGCGTATGCTGAAGCGGTACGAAAGTACAGCTGGTACCAGATTCGTAAAATTAGTGCCAGATATCCATAAAATAACAATGGAAGTTGAATAAATTGCACAAAAAGAATTTTTGGAATGGAAAAATGAAACATATTATGTTATTATAGACCATGCATAAGTGTTACTTAGGGGGATTGACAACACGTATTACAGCGTTAAGGAGAGTATCTTATGTTGAGAGAGATATTATACGTGCTAATTAATGTCGTATGATATAGAAATCACACAGAGTATAAGAGGGAGGAGGAGAGATCTTTATGAAGAAGAGAGTTTTAGCATTGGCTTCCGCAGTTATGTTGGTATTCGGTATGCAGATGACAGTTTGCGCAGATAGCCCAACAGCTCAGGAATTACTTGCACCTCGTGTAGATATCGTTATCGATTTAGAGGATGCAGATATTACAGTAGCAGCAGGAGATGTAGAGGTTGCCAGCACATCAGCACAGTTCAAGGTTGGTGTTATGGAGGCTTTACAGGAGTGCTTAGGTGAGGATATCACAGTTAAGAATATCGTTGATGTTAAGGGCGAAGGCGCTGTAGCTTTGAATGTACCTGGTGTACAGGAAGGAGACAGCATTAAGGTTCTTGCTTACAACAACACAGCTAAGAACTGGGAGTTCCTTCCAGCTATGGCAACAGCTGACACAGTTAACACTGTAGTAGGTGATAACAGCAAGCTTGTTGTATTAGAGGATGAGGCAGTTGCTTTAGCAGCTACACCTTCCGTTTCTTTAGATTCTAGCGCTTTAGTAGCACCTAGAACAGGCGAAGCAGGTATCGCTATGGTTGCTTTCCTTGCATTAGGATGTGCAGCAGTAGTAGTTGCTTCTAAGAAGAGACTTGCAGCTTTTAACTAAGCTATAGGTTTTATATTTTATTGTATTGATTTTGATATGTGTGGTTTTGATGGGTCCCCGGTTCACACCGGGGACTTAACTTTAATTATCAATTAAAGTTAAGAACACAGGGAGAAAGTATGAAGAAGAGAAAGAAGAACAAAGTCCTGCAGTTTGTAGTGGGATTTGTCATTTGTATCGCGATATTGGTTACAATGGGAGTGGTAACCTTCGCTATTGTAAGTCATATGGGAGGTCAAAGGCTGAAGCAGCAGGCGACTTCTAAGGCACCGGTTTTTACGGATGCTGTTGTAGATGTATATGAGATATCTGAGAAAGCGAAAGAAGATGCTGCCCTGAAGGAAGGACAGATTTATTATAAGGGTCAGAAGTATCAGTATAATGAGGATATTATGACTTTTGTTTTTATGGGAATTGATTACATGGGAACTGTAGATGAGCTGCTTGAGGAGACGATGGGAGGCCAGTCAGATTTGATTATGCTGGGCGTACTGAATCCTCATAAGAAGTCGATCGAGCTGATTGCGATTAATCGCAATACGATGACACAGATCCATCGCTATGCGACGGATGGCACCTATGTAGATACCGTGGATGCGCAGATTACACTGCAGCATGCATATGGTACCGGTGGTACAGACAGCTGTGAGAAGATGGTGGCAGCAGTGGATAATCTG
>SVFJ01000153.1 GCA_015056925.1 Lachnospiraceae bacterium
AAAATACTATCTTTATTTTCATCATCATAATTTTTTATAATATCAATCTGCCTAAATCCAACCTTCTGCCAGAAATGCACCGCTCTTGGGTTATCTGTCGCAGGGTCAACACACAAGAGATTCACTCCTTGTTCGGCTTTCAGATACTCTCCGATTAGGTTTACCACTACACTTCCGATACCTTTATCCCAAAGTCCCGGCTCACCGATAAACATATCAAGGCCATATCCACCCTCTATCTCCCTGAAAGTCTCAGGGCTGTTAAATATATATGAATCCTCTTCCAACGGATAATACTGAAGATACCCTATCGCTTTATCATCATACATGATAAAGCATGGAATCGCACTGCCAAGTCCATCTGCTTTCCTAGCAAATTTGATCTTAACCTTGTCTATGTCCCATGGGGCGTCCTCGTCGTAGACCCACGCTATGACTTCCGGATTGGTGAGCCATCTGAGAATAAAATTCATGTCATTATCAGTGCTATTCATCAGCCTTATAGCTACTTTTTCTTTTGAAATCAAGTTCATATTATCCACCCTTTAATCTGAAACTAATTCTGCCTACACATAAAACTCTTCCATTGTATCTAAACAAATACACCCAAGCGAACCACCATACGCTGCTCCGCAGTCAATCGCAATATGATTATTCCCCTTCCATATCCGCCCCTTATAAGTATTGTCAATATAGCCTGTGGGAGTATGTCCGGTAACGATTATCTTATCCCTAAAATAAACCTCATCATAATCAGGTTCACCTATAATAAAATCATATAACATCCAATTATCATAGTCAACAACCTTTTCAATTTCCGGAGCCGTATGTGCCAGCAAATATTTTTGACCATTTATTTCAAGTTCTTTTGATATAAGTGACCTTTTTATAACATCTAATGCTTTTTCCTGTTCCTTATCGTCTAACTGCGAAAATTCTGTTGCTGTAGCACTACCGCCATCCGACCACCAAAGTTCAAACGAAAGTGGCAAATACTCAGTTATTTCAAGTTCTTCATGTACATGATGCTTCCAAAGAAATATCAATGCCGCATATTCATGGTTGCCTCTTAATAAAATTATATTATCTCTGTCAGCAATATCAAGAAGCACCTTCATTCCTGCAGGTCCTTTATCCAAAACATCTCCCAAAATATATATCGTATCTTCGTTGGTTAAATTAATTTTTTTAAGCATTTTCTCGTATTTATCATAACAACCATGAATATCTGACATCACATAAATCATCTGTATGGCGACCTCCTCATTTTATATTCTTGTTATCATCTTACACAAACCCTTACAATATCACACTCTGACTTTATTCTCTGAATATCTATCCCCAAAAGTAACACCTCTTCTGACATTGCCTTTGCTATTCTCTCAACAAATTCCCAGTTCTTTGCGATTACTTCCTTTGCCTTAAGATAAAGTTTTTCCACTTCGGAAACAACTGCTATTTCCAGTCTCTCTGAATATTTTTCTGAAATTCGATGTTCAAATCCATTACAAAACATAATTCCACACATTGCTTTATTTTTTATCAGATCTTCAACAATTTTGATAGCCCTATTTACATCTCTTTCACAACCAATATCAAACACACCAAATTTCTGTTCCGTTGTTGCCTTACCGGCAAGACCTATTACAACTTGTACCAACCACTCTTCGAGTATATCATTGTCTTTAATATCTACCGATGTCATACCGGCAATCCTTCCACACTCACTATATATACAAGCATACTTCACACTATCATTACTCAACACTTCTGCTGCAACAAGATGTCCTGCCTCGTGATATATTGTCTGAGCCACTCGATTTCTGCCATTATTCAAATCCACACAACTCCCATTACATAAAGTATCGATACTACATACATCAACATCATTTATCTGTTTCATATATGCTCTCATAAAATGTTTCATGGTTATTTTTTCTGCATTTTCATAACATGCCAATAATCCTGCTCTATTAATAATACATTCAAGTTCTGCGCATGAATGCCCGCTCATCATCTTTCCAACAGCATTAACATCTAAATCCATTTGAAAATCTATTTTATTTAAATAATGCCTTGTTATTAACAAAGCATCGTCCCCTTTAGGAGTCTTTAAATGAATGCATATATCAAAACGGCCGGCACGTTTTAATGATTTAGGCAAATTATCAATATGATTTACTGTTGCAATAACAAATACATCCTTGCTCTTTGCTGCATCAATACATGATTGTACCGTTACATACTCTTCAGCATTAGGGTGTCTTTCATCTTCATTTGCAAATTTGTCCATATCATCAAGCAACACAATGGAAGGTGCAGCTTCTACTGCTTTATCAAAAATTTCCTTAATATACTTTACAAACTCACCATTAGGTTTATCTTTTTTGCACACAAAATATCTACATCCGCTTGCTTCTATCAACACATTTGCCATTAATGTTTTCCCTAGTCCCGGTTTTCCATATAGCATCAAACCTTTTGGTACCGATATGCCAAGTTTCTTGTACTTTTCTGAATTTTTTAATGAATCACATATCTGCATCAGTTCTGCCTTAACATCTTCATAACCTACTACTTTCTCAAATGCTTTCACTCTATCTTTCCTCCATATTTGTGCATAACTCCTCAATCCACTCTCGTCTCTGTAGCTTTTCTAACCATTCCACCGGAATACCCAAATATCCGTAAAACAATCCTGCCAGACCACCTGCAATCGCCGCTATCGTATCTGTGTCATCCCCAAGGTTCACAGCCAAAAGCTCACAAGCCTCATATGTATCTGTATTTAACAGACACCACAATGCAGCCTCCAAAGAATCCACCACATATCCGGAACTGCTTATATCCGTATCAGGAACGACACGGAATATATCCACTTGTCTAATTCGCTTATAATGCTCCAACTCCTCTGATGAATAGCCTCTTGCCTCATAAAAATCAAAACCTGCATAAATTCCTGACTGAATACATTCCTCTAAAGTACCCTCATTATCCAGAATGCTTTTCACAATAAAATAATATAGCCCACAGGCTATCAGACTTCTTACATGTGCATGCGTTAAAGCAGACACCTCGTGAATATGCCTAATCGCCTCTTCATCACTCATTCCCTCATCCCTCTGTTTACCATAAACATATAAACACACCGGAATAATCCTCATCAAAGAACCATTACCGTTCTCATCCACTTTATCACATCCGCAGTGTTCAATATCTCCCGTCCGCTGATATCTGGATATAGCCCTATGACATATATTGCCAACATCAAATGCTCGCCCAACTGAAGCATATTCTCCTTCTCGAATCCAACTAATGAACTTTTTCATAATATCATGCAAATCATAACCATTCTTAAGACTGTCCATGGTAGCAAGGGTCATACTCGTATCGTCTGACCAGCTTCCTGCCGGAAGATAAAAAGCACCATACCCTAACATCTCCTTTACCGGATTCTCTTTAAGCTCCTCCCTCTTAGTAAACTCAACCGGAACACCAAGTGCATCTCCAACCGCCACTCCCATGATGCCGTCTAACCATATATTTCGACTATTCACTGTCAATCTCTCTGCTCTCATAACCGCCTCTATCTCCCCATACTGCTTAGGATAGTTATACTTATAATAAAAATCTGCATGAGATATTGGGTCACGTTCTGAAATATCAGCTCTGGAACGTAAAGTTTTGAAAAGCTGATATTCTTTTATATCTGATTCATGCGTATTATATTTCTGTAAAATTTTCACGTTTTTATCTATAATATTCTCGCTTCTTCCCCTTCCCTTTCGTATTTCCTCCACAATACCAAATGCCTCTTTTCTTTCCACGCCACTCCTAATAATCGCCTCAAGCAAATCCTCTTTTGTAAACCGAGAATCCTTCTCCCCAAATAACTTTTCGTACTGAAGTTCTTCTTGTCCCGGACAATACCCTATCATCTCTTCCAGCCTTGCCAATCGTTCACAATCCTTATTCGCACTGATATAATAATTAGCAAACTGATAATCTTCTATCTCACTAAGTTCAAACTCCGCCATCCTTTCAGGTACAATTAGCACCCTGTTTGGCCACTCAACAACTTTTCCATTCTGATATATCGGTAACGCTATTCCCTTCTTTACTCCCGGCAATTCATCAATCCCCTGTATAACCTTATCATAAACTCTTGCGTCCACCTCCAAAAAAATTCTGGGCTCTTTATTACCTTTTATCCCTGCGAAAAATTCATCATATAACGGCCACTCAGAATCAAGCGGATTCGCCTTTGTAATACCAAGCAAAAAACAAATAACAGAGCTTGCCGCCTCCCCTGCTTTAACATAATACTGCGAAGGCCTAAGCTTATTCTTATGAATCAAATCATGGTAATGAAGATAGAACGGCTCAAAACCATACTCTATAACAGCCTTTAGTTCTTTATCCAAACGTGCCTTTGCACGCTCCAACATATCTTCATCATCACCAAACTTATCTAACATATAGCTTTCACATAAAGCTCTTAATCGCTTATCGGCAGCTTTTATATGTACAGGATATATTACATCCTTAACCACTTTTATTTCCTTACTCATGCTTTGTCCTCCTGTCTGAATAACATCTTCTTCGGAATAAATTCCAACTTAATCGTTCCCGTAGCCCCCATATTGTTTTTCCTGATTATCACTTCCGCAATTCCAGGTTCTCCCGCTTTATACTTATAAAAATTCTCTCTGTAAAGTACTATAATCACATCGGATACTTCCTCATCTATACCTGCATCTGCTAAATCAGAGATAATAGGACGACAATCTTTTCTCATCTCCGCACGTCTGCTTACCTTCGATAAAACAAAAACAGAAGCATCAAATTCCTCAGCTATT
>SVFJ01000154.1 GCA_015056925.1 Lachnospiraceae bacterium
CACAGCGCCTACGGCGCTTGTTCATCGAACGGCGTCGCCGTATACATCTATGCACGAATATGTCTGCTTGTGAGCAAGCTCCCACAGACCATTCGACATAGATGTGCATGGCTCATGCAAACCCGAACTTGATGAATAAAAAGTGTTGCCCGGCGGCAACACTCTGCAAGAATCTGCTTTGCTGATTCTTGTTTAACTTCCACTACTTTTCGAGCACTTTCCTATTCCATAAAAAAACCGATGCAAACATGCACCGGTTTTTTCATTGTATTAGTTTAACGGATACTTATCTGTTAATGTCTGTACGATAGCTCTTGCTTCTGCAATCTTAGCCTCGCCGCCCTTGATTACCATAGCGATTGCTTCTGCAATCTGGTCCATATCGTCTTCCTTCATACCACGGCTTGTGATAGCAGGAGTACCAAGTCTTACACCACTTGTAACAAATGGAGACTTAGGATCATTAGGAATTGTGTTCTTATTACATGTAATATGAGCCTCATCCAATAACTTCTCAACAGCCTTACCTGTTAAGTCATATGTAGTAAGGTCAACTAACATTAAGTGATTGTCTGTACCATCAGATACAATCTTAATGTCTCTTGACTGTAAGCCCTTGCAAAGAGCCTGAGCATTTGCAATAATCTGCTTCTGGTAAGCCTTGAACTCATCTGATAAAGCTTCCTTGAAGCAAACAGCCTTCGCTGCGATTACATGCATCAAAGGACCACCCTGAATACCTGGGAAAATAGCCTTATTGAAGTTGTACTTCTCAGCAGCCTCTTTATTTGCAAGAATCATACCACCACGTGGTCCTCTTAAAGTCTTATGTGTTGTAGTTGTAACTACATCTGCATATGGGAATGGACTTGGATGAAGTCCTGCCGCTACAAGACCTGCGATGTGAGCCATATCTACCATTAATACAGCACCAACCTCGTCACAAACCTCTCTAAAGAACTTGAAATCAATTGTTCTGGCATACGCGCTTGCACCTGCAATAATCATCTTAGGCTTGCACTCTAAAGCAAGCCCTCTCATCTTCTGATAATCAAGCACACCATTATCATCAACACCGTAAGGTACTACCTTAAAGTACTTACCTGACATATTAACAGGTGAACCATGTGTTAAGTGTCCGCCGTGGTCAAGGTTCATACCCATGATAGTATCACCCGGCTCCAATACAGCAAACTGTACTGCCATGTTAGCCTGTGCTCCTGAGTGTGGCTGTACATTTGCATAGTCACAACCGAATAATTCCTTTGCTCTCTCGATAGCAAGGTTCTCGATAACGTCTACACACTCACATCCGCCATAATATCTCTTTCCCGGATATCCCTCTGCATATTTATTTGTTAATGGGCTACCCATTGCTGCCATAACTGCCTTACTTACCCAGTTCTCAGACGCAATCAGCTCAATATGGCTGTTCTGTCTTTCCTGCTCTTTGACAATCGCCTCAGCGATTTCACTGTCTACATTCTTCACTTCGTCAAATGCGTACATAACTCTTTACCTCCAGTGTTTTATACATTCATACCTCTTGCATTATATCTGCTTTTTAGGCGTTTTACAAGGCAAAACTCATTTAATTTCCAAGAAATGCAATTTTATGCAAATAACGTCTTCTTGATAGCTTAATTAAAATGGAAAATCCTCTGACATATCTTATATCCGTCAATCGTAAGCTTTCTTCCCCACTTGCCCGGCAAATTCATTGCATGACCCAAAATGCCATAACGCAGACTTCTCCAAAGTCTCATATCCTTATCCTTAATATACTGCCATAGCTCCTTCTTCTTCTCAAGATTCTCTTCCTGACCGGAACGCAGAAGCATAACAGAGGATACCGTCGTGATAATATCCAGATAATTACGCATATAGCGTCTTACCTTACCATTAGAACGAATTCTTGCATGCTCATCTACAAAGTAGTCTACCATCAGCTTATTCACTCTAATCTGCTGGTCAATACGGCTAATCATCACCTGTTCATTCACCGACTGGTCTGCTCTGCCAATATAATAGCGATAGAAGTTCACATCCAGATAATACATGGAATTCACATACGGCAACGGATTAAATACAAAAATATTATCCACATAGAAGGTATGCTCCGGCAGCTTTAATCCACATTCGCGCAATAAACCGGTTCGATAAATAACCGAATGCATCAAAATGTACTGAGCTACCTTAAAATGCTTAACATCCTTCCATGAGAAAATCTTATTCTGCGGAAGCGCATGATGATACTTCATCACCTTCTTACGCTTCTCGCCTTCCTTCTCATATACGAAATTACTGATGAACATATCCACCGGAGTTCCCTTCTGCACCAGTTCACGCAAGGTGGATAATATCTGCATATAAGCACTTTCATTTACCCAGTCATCACTGTCAACAACCTTATAATACAGTCCTGTAGCCGCCTCAATACCTGAATTAACCGCAGAACCATGTCCGCCATTTTCTTTATTCACAACCTTAACAATACTTGGAAATCTCTGACGGTACTCCTCAGCAATATCCGCCGTGTTATCCTTAGAGCCATCATTTACAACGATAATCTCAACATCCTCGCCACCCGGAAGCAAAGAATCGATACATTTCCTCATGTATGCCGATGAATTATAACACGGTATTGCAACTGACAATAATTTCATAATATACACCCCTTCTAAACCTTTCTGTTTATTCTATTCTAAACTTAAAGTAATATATCCCTACGCGCTGCCTGTAAATAAGCTGCATACGCTGAAGGAATTGCATATTGCTTCTCCACTTCCTCTTTATCTGCAAATATGAACCTGCTCTTATCAAAGGAAGTATCCAGCTCATCCACTCGAATCGCATATCCTGTCATATGCCACTCCTTATGTGTAAAAATATGCTTACTATCACCTAACTGTCTGATTCGGATTGCACGCAATCCAAGCTCCTTAAGATATGCCAGCACCTCCTCTTCGCTTCGGGTACCTTCTATCCACGGAAACTCATACATACCTGCTAGTAATCCCTTTGCGGGTCGCTTCTGCAATGCTGTCTTGTTGGCATCCTGCAATACGAGAACGGTCTTATACTCTATTGTACGAGGCTTTTTCTTCGTCTTCTTAGGGTACTCATTCATACAGCCTGCAAGCCTTGCCTTGCAAAACCCGTACCAAGGACACTCGCTGCACTTGGGCTCTCCATTAGGGATACACACCATTGCCCCAAGCTCCATAAGCGCCTGATTAAAATCACCCGCTCTGCCCTCCGGCATTACCTGTAACAGTTCCTGCTCTACGGCACTCTTAACCTTCTGCTGCATAATATCTCTATCGTCCATACGTACTCTTGCAAGCACTCTAAGTACATTTCCATCTACTGCCGGAACCGCCCTGCCAAAGGCGATAGAGGCTATCGCTCCTGCTGTATAGCTTCCTATTCCGGAAAGCTTACAAAGCTCCTCATAAGTATCCGGAATCCTACCGGCATACTGCTCCATAATTTGTCTGGCTGCTTTATTCAGATTACGGACACGATTATAATAGCCAAGTCCTTCCCACAGCTTGAGCAGAACTTCCTCCTCGGCATTTGCTAAAGCTTCTACATCAGGAAGTGCCTTCAAAAATCTCTCATAATACGGCTTCACTGCCTCAACTCTGGTCTGCTGTAACATAATCTCCGAAACCCACACTCGATACGCAGTTGGCTCTTCTCTCCAAGGCAGAACTCTCGCATGGGCATCGTACCACGCAAGTAAAGGCTCTACGATTCTTTCAAGCTCATTTATCTCATTCTTGCGCATTCAAAACGCTCCTTTGTTAAAAGGCAATTCAAAAGCTCCTGATATCTCTGCTCAATATCACCACTCTGAATCTCAAAATCAAGACTCATTGCCATCGTATCAATCATGGCATCTGTAATCGTTGCATGCATCAAATGTAACAGCTCGAGCTTATCACTGTAGGTATCAGCCTCAAGAAATCGAAGAAGATTCGGGTCGATATCCGGCATCTCCTCTTCTTCATACCCAGCTTCTTCCACAGCCTTTACTTCCTGTGGCTGTTCCATCAGCTTTTCTACACTATCAGAATCTATCACATGCGCGTTAATCGCCTGTACCTTCACGTCGGTCTCCAGCATAGCCTTCTCAAGCTTCTCAAAGCGATACTCCTGCACCGCATCCGGATATTTATCTTTATCTGTTTTACTTAAAAACATTTCCAAAGGTCTGACATACATCTGAAACGGACTGTAAAGCTGCTGATATACGACCACCTGCTCCAAGGTCTCTGAATCCAATGCTATTGAAATAATCTGGTAAATATTACCTTTGAAATGTTTATATACTTCATATGGTTTTGGTATCTCTCTCATATATAGTTCCCTCCATGATATATCATACCATTAACATAAAAAAATTACATCTTAAAATATGATGAAATTATAACACAAAAATAGGGAAAACAACACTATCGTCATTTTCCCATGCTTTATACCTATATATATTACATCATTTTCGTTTTCAGACTCTCAATATCCTGCGCAAACTGCATCATCATATCCTGTGTAATCACGCCCTCTTCCTTCAGCTGCAACAATGCATCATCCATGGTAATCATCCCTGCTTTACGATTCATCTGCATAACACTTGCCAGCTGATGCGTCTTGCCTTCACGAATGAGATTACGGACCGCAGCATTGGTATGCATTACCTCAAATACCGCAACTCTGCCGTTACCATCTGCTCTAGGCACCAACTGCTGCGATATAACAGCCTCTAACACGCTGGCAAACTGTACCCGTATCTGTTGCTGCTGCT
>SVFJ01000155.1 GCA_015056925.1 Lachnospiraceae bacterium
CATTCTTTAGTGCCTACTCCGCAAGCCCCACATAGCCTGCATACTATAATGCATCACGGCCGAATGGCCATATCGTGCCTTAATTGCTTTGCAATTAAGGCCTTAAACCACTACCGCCCTGCATTGTAATCGTCTCACCAGAAATATAAGATGCCGCATCGCTCGCAAGGAATACACAGGTTCTTCCGATATCCTTCTCAGCATCTCCAAAGCGTCCTGCCGGAATCCCCTTAATCGTCTGCTCATATACAGCAGGATACTCTTCCTTCCACTTAGCAAGCTGTGCAGTCATAACCAAAGGACAAATTATATTGACATTGATTCCATCCGGTCCCCACTCAGTTGCCGCAACTCGTGATAAACCACGAATACCTTCCTTGGCAGCTGCATAGGAAGACTGTCCCGGCTTACCAAACAATCCCGCTCCTGAAGCAAAATTAATCACAGAACCCTGTGTTTCCTTCAAATACGGATAAGCATGCTTCATATAGAAGAATACCGCATATAATCCCGAATAAATAGCTCTGTCAAAATCCTCCTTGGTATGGTCTGCCAAAGATACACCTGATGCAGAATTCTGTGCATTATTCACCAATACATGAATCTTACCAAACTCAGCTACTGCCTTATCAATGACACTCTTAACCTGTTCTTCATCTCCGCCGTCAGCCTGTACGGTTAATACCTTAATGCCATACTGACTCTCCAGCTCCTGCTTGGCATCAGCAAGCTTCTGCTCATTACGTCCTGTAATCACAAGATTTGCTCCCTCTTTTGCAAAGGCTGTAGAAATACCGTAACCTATTCCGCCGCCCTTGCCGCCGCCTGTAATAATGACGGTCTTACCTGTAAATTCACTCATACAACTCCTCCTTATTTTGTGCTAATAGTATTCCCTTTTGGAAACACTTAACTTCATACCGTTTATTATCTTATCACAATTTATGTCGACTGTACAGAATAGTTATTTTATTATCAAAAAACACGGTACGATTCATACAAATCATACCGTGCCCCAATTATTTCATAATCTTTATAGGTCAAATTATTTTCTCAGACTTGTTCAGCCAACCTCGTTAACGCCTCACTGAACTCCGGATGCGTCTTCTTCAATCTCATAATATTCCCATCCGCATCCAAAAAGCAATGCTCGGAGTGTGCTTCACACACCACCTCATCCTTGGCATTCAGCATCTCATAATAAAGCTTCAGCTTCACGCCCCTAAACTCCTCTACCTTGACTGCAATGCGAACCAGCTCGGGGAATCGGGTACTAATCTTATACTTACAATCTACTGAAGTCACCGGTGACACAACACCATCCTGCTCCAATCTGTCATATCCCCAGCCAATGCTTTCCAAGAAAGCAACTCGTGCTTCCTCCATCCATCGTATATAATTGGAATGATGAACAATCTTCATCGTATCCGTTTCGTAATACTGCACCTTATGTTGATAATACTGCATCCTGCAACCATACCTTTCTACTTCTGTACCTGACTCAAATATCTGATATATGCCTTCTCGATATACGCAGCTGCATCCTCCAAAGACTGGTCTGTTCCTACTACAAGCCTAGCCTCCTCTGCAAACAGTTCTTCCTCTCCGCTTGTAACAGCATTACACAAATACACATTAAAATATGTCTTAGACTGTATTCCCAGCTTAGCATCCTCCTGCGCAGTAAAATCCGACTCGTTAAATCTCTTCTGCAGACTCTCCGCGTATTCCATCAGACTGCTCCTTATCTCGTACCATATATTATAAATGTAGACATCAAAATTCCCTTTTAATACCTCTGATACTTCAGGCGAATACTCTCTCTTACCTTCATGCTGCTTCAGTATCTCCAAGTCCTCTACGCTATGCAAACGGGCATATTTTCTACCATATTCATTATCCGTGCCACACTTAGCCACAGCATTCATGTGATACATATAATTCATATTTCTATCTACGTTAATTCTGATTCTGTTCATTCGTCTTCCCCTAAACTAAATTCCTCTTTACCGTTAACATAACTATATTCTATCAACAATTGACATATATTTCAATTTATTCTTGCTATTTTTCAATAAATAAAGGACTTTCTGCAAATATATCCTTCAACGAAAGTCCTTTTCGTGCCTATACCATCTTCTCTACAGCCTTTACCCATGCATGCTTTGGGTCATCGCAAGGAGTCAGCTTTCTTCCGCTATTACCTGCCATTACCCAAAGGTAATACACGCTGTACCCCGGTGCTGCTGCCACAGGGTGATACCCCTCCTTAATCGCAACACTGTCACCGTCTCTTACAATGTAGCTCTCCTTCAGACTCATATCATCATTGTACATCACCTGAATACCAAATCCCTGTCCCGGATTTACCTTAAAGTGATAAATCTCCTCCATATTTACCTCATAAGGCATATTATCCGTATCATGCTTATGGGATGGGTAGCTTGACCACTGGCCTGCACAGCCGTAAGTCTCACCAAGAACAATCTTATCCACTCTGCCCTCATACTTAGAAGTAATAATATCATTCACATCTCTCTGCCAGTTGAGCTTTCCTCTATGCTCTGTCACAATATCTGACGGCTCCACCACAAACGGCTCATACCTCTTGTCAGCCTTTACCTTACATACACCAATCTCCAACATTCCATGACCATTTGCAGTTACCGCATACTTAGTATCTCTTGGCACATATACAGTTGTGGGCTTTCCATCAAATACATTTCTCCTGTTGCCAAGATTTACAGCCTCAAACTCTCCTGCCTTCACATCACAGTTACCTGATAAAATAACAAGTCCAAGCTCATACTCTCCTGACTCCTGCTTTACACTCTCCCCCGGATTCAAGCGTATCAAATCAAAGCCGATTACCTCAAGCTGCGCCTCCTTTGTAACTACCTCTTGATAGCCCATTCCTTCCTGCTTCTCATAAAAACGTTTCATATACTTTCTCCCTCTGCCTTCTTATAAAATTTTCTCCATTCCAACCTTCTGCGGTACCAGTCCGCATGCCTCATAGAACTTCATTGCACCTTCGTTCAGACTCCATACATTCAAGGTTACATTGTAACAGCCCTGCTCCTTGGCAAATGCCAGCACATACTCATACAAACGCTTACCAATATGTTGCCCTCTTATCTTTTCATCCACACACAAATCATCTATGTAAAGTGTCTTTATATCTGTCAAAATGTTATTGTCTATATGCTGCTGGAATATACAAAATGCATACCCTGCTACCTTTCCCAGCTCATCCACTGCCACAAAAATCGGCTTGGAATCATCTCTAATCAACGCTCTTAACTCTTCATCAGTATATTTCTTACAGCCTGCCTTAAACAAATCCGGTCTGCCGTTGTGATGCACCATAAGCACCTGACAAAGCAAATCGCTAATACCGTCCATGTCCTGTTCTCTTGCTCTTCTGATTGCGATATCCATAAATTCTCATTCCTTCCATAATAATCTCCATTCCGGGTAAAAAAGTGTTGCCCGGCGGCAACACTCTGCAAGAATCAGCTTCGCTGATTCTTGTTTAACTTCCACTACTTTTCGAGCACTTTCCTATTCCGTGAAAAATCTTCCATATATGGATTTTCACACTATGCTTACAGAAAGTATAACACTCCTGTCCATATTATGTAAATCATACTTTTAAACCAAAAGAGACGCACTACTGATGAAGTGCGCCTCCCTGTCCTTATTTACTAAAGGAATCCGATAACGTAAGTTTATTGATATTCTTAATCTTGTCGTAAATCTGTGGTTGCTCTGCCTTAATCTGCTGCTCGTGAGTCAGAATCTCATCCCAGATAAGCTGTGGTGTCTTATACTGGCTATAAGTTCCCTCTAAACATTTTCCCTCTGTAAGCCCAAACAGATAATCCAATTCGTCATCTGTATAGGTTGGCACTAATGCATAGCCTTGTGATACTCTCAAATGGTCCTCGCCATTAAACTCAAAAGACTCTCTCCACCACTTTGTATATTCCTCAAATCCCGGCTTACCTGCCAACTCATCTACTATCGCAAGAGCCGCTCTGTAACCACACATCAAAGCTCCCTGCACCTCAACCTCTACAAATGCTGCTGAATCTCCGATTGCAATGACATTCTGTTTATATGGTGTCTGCATAGAAGCATAACCCTTTACTGAACATCCACTGGTCTTAAGAAGCTTTGCATCCTTCAGCTGGCTTGTTAAAGGACTATCCGCATTCAGCTTCTCGAATACATCTGTAGGTTTGATATTCTTATCGCCTGTCAATGTCATTTCAAACACATTATCTCCATATAAGCTTGGTCCGATAATCGCCGGTGAATAAGTATGATATGCCTTACCATAATATAAATTCCAGCTGTTTGGCTCAATATCCTTAATTCCCTCAAGGAAATACTTTACAACAAACGCAGTCGCATAGTGAATTCTGCCCTCATTCAATCCGAAAATACCACTTATCGTAGCATTCGCGCCCTCGGAAATAATCAATTTTTTACCATATACCGTGTCTCTGACTCCGCCCGAAACAACCTCAACCTGAACGCACTCTCCATTATCACTACCACTAACTGCTGTTGCTGTCAGTTTAAATGCGACCCCTGCCTGCTTACATTCCTCATACATATCCGCAAGAAGCTTCTGTTTATCAAACTTTAACGCAAACGGCTTTTCCTCCGGAAGTGCAAAATGAATCACATGATTCTTAGGAGAATGATAGTATTTATTCTTTACCTCAACTAAGTCTCCCTTGTATGTAACTTCAAACTGATTTCTCTTAAACACC
>SVFJ01000156.1 GCA_015056925.1 Lachnospiraceae bacterium
TGCCGTGCGAGTATGAAGAATATAAAAGCGAAATCAGTGCAGGCGGTGGCGGAAATGTTTGAAATGATGCCGGATAGACCGGACTGGGATGAATATGAAGCGGAGCAAGAGCGGGTGCATCGTCACAATAAAAGGATACAGAGAGAATATGAAAGATTGGAATATTTAGCAGAGGAGCAGCGAGATGAAGCAGAAAATTATTGATTTACTTTTAGAAACAGAGAGACCAGGTATAGGGAATTTGTGCCAGCACATGGAAGAGATAGGGTTCTTCTCAGCACCATGCTCTAGCGGAAACCATTTAGCGTGCGAGGGCGGTTTAGCAGAACATTCATATAACGTATACCGTGTGATGAATATAGATGCCGCGTGCAAACTTAGCACAGATGAATACAATGCAATGAGGGATGCGATTATTATTACTTCCCTGTTACACGACCTTGGTAAGTGCGGTGATCATGGCAAACCGGGCTATGTACCAAACATGATTAAGGATGGTAGACCTACCAAGAAAAATCCGGAACAGAAATACAAACAGAGTAAGGACAAGCCATTTAAAGGAAATACAGACCTTATGTATATTCCGCATGAAGTGAGAAGTGTTGCGATTGCAGAACGATTTATTTCTCTGACAGAGGAAGAGGAGTTCGCGATTCTCTATCACAACGGGTTGTATGGAGATTTCAGATATGCCATTTCTAGCAAAGAAACACCGCTTTACTTATTGCTCCACCATGCAGATATGTGGGTGAGCAGATATGTGGAGGATGAAAAACAGTCAGAGTGAATAATGGGACTGCCATTCTAGACAGTCAGATAGGAGACATATGGAAATTGTAATTAGAGCAAAGAAGAAAAAGAATTGCACAATCGCTAGAAGAGCAAATGGAGATGGCGTTGTAAAAATTGATGGAGAAGCATGTGATGATTTAGAACGTGTACAGAGAGAATTAAGTGTAGATATATCAATTCGAGAGCTTGCATCGCTGCTTATTAAAGAGGCGTGTAATCATGCAATTATTAAGGTTGAGGAGGAAGAGGAATAATGGCACAGTTATTAGGAATTATGGGAGAGCCGGGAACTGGAAAGAGTACATCTCTTAAAAGTCTTCCACCAGAGGAAACATATTATTGCGACTGTGATGGAAAAGGCTTGAACTGGAGAGGATGGCGGGAACAGTACAACGATGCCAACAAAAATTATCTTAAGTCGAGCTTTCCGCAGGTGGTGCTTAAATACATGGATAATATCGCAGAGAAAGCACCGCATATTCATTATTTTGTAATCGATACTATGAACAATCTTATGGTGTCGGATGAAATGAGAAGGTGCAAGGAAAAAGGATATGACAAGTGGATGGATTTGGCAGCATGTGTATGGGACATGGTAGATAGACCGAGTACATATCGCGATGATTTAACAATTATCCTGTTATTCCACACACAGACGGAAATGACGGATTTTGGATATGAGTTTACTCGAATTAAGACTAATGGCAGAAAAACAGAAAAGAACAATATTGACAGTAAATTTAACTGGTTACTTCGTTCTGTTAAGCAGGATGATAAGTACTACTTTGAGACAACAGCACATAATTCAACTGCTAGAACGCCATTGGAAGCATTTGATAAAGAATACATTCCTAATGACATTATGGAAGTCATTGAGGTAATGAAAGAATTTTAGGAGGAAATTAATATGAAACCAGTAAAAGGGTATGCAGAAGCACAGACTTATACAGAAACAGAAAGACTTCCGGTAGGAGGGTATATATTAAAAATTCTTGATGTCAAGATTGAAGACAATTCCTCTAAAGGATATAACGACAAGCTGATACTTTCCTTCGATATTGTAGAAGGTGAATTTAAGGATTTCTTTAAAAACAATTATAAACAGCAGTCAGGAGAAGATAAGAAATGGAAAGGTACATTCAGAATCGTAGTTCCGTCAGATAACGATCCAAAAGAGGACGAATGGAAGATGCGACGTTTTAAAACAATTATGAGCGATTTTGAAGAATCAAATGCAGGGTTTCACTTTGATTGGGACGAGCAGAAACTTAAAGGCAAGCTAATTGGTGGAATTTTCAACAATAAAGAATATGACTTTAATGGAAGACATGGATTTTATACGCAGTGCAAGGTACTTACTGCGGTTGAAAAAATTAGAACTGGAAAATTTGCGATTCCAGAAGATGATCTTCTTAAGAATGGAACAAATAATACTTCGCAAACAAGACCGGATGCAGATGGATTTATGAATATTCCAGATGGAATTGATGAAGAGTTACCATTTTAACAGGAGGCAGGTTGTTTGAATCATTTTGATATTGAACGCTCCTTGGAGTCTATGAAACTGCTTGTGGACACCAGAGAACAGCCCACAGGGCGATATAAAAAAAGAATTGAGCAGATAGGGCTTCCACATGAGCGAAGAAAACTTAATTATGGCGATTATTCTTGCGAGTGTACTTTACCTGATGGAACTATTATTGATTTTTCGAACAAGGTAGTTATTGAACGAAAAATGAGCCTTGATGAAGCCTGCATGTGTTATGGAAAAGAGCGAAAGCGGTTTGAAAGAGAGTTTGAACGTGCAAAAGTAGACGGATGTAAGATATATCTTTTAATTGAAGATGGGAATTGGGAGAAATCTTATAACGGTAAATATCGTAGTCAGCTTAATCCAACGGCATTAACGGCTAGTTTAAATGCTTTTAGAGCTAGATACGGTATGCAATTGGATTTCTGCAAAGAGGAGACAACGGCAAAGTTGATACATGATATTTTGTATCGTGAATTAAAAGAGTACTTGCAAAACATGGAGGCTTTAAATAGTGACAGCTAATGAGATTAAGCAGCAATATTCCATGAGAGAAATAGTGGAAGGATATGGTTTTAGACCCAACAAGGCAGGGTTTATTCTTTGCCCGTTCCACAAAGAGAAAACTGCATCAATGAGGATTTATAAGGATTCGTATAACTGTTTCGGGTGCGGTGCTAATGGGGACATCTTTACATTCATTCAGGGGATGGATAGTTGCGATTTTAAGACAGCTTTTTACTCATTAGGTGGAACTTATCAAAAACCGACAGATAGTTCCAAATTGGCTTTATACAGACTCAGGAAAGCCAAAGAAAACAGAGAGAAAAAGGAAGAACGGCTAAGGGCAAAGATACAGTTTAATAATATGCTGATTGGCATATATGTTACATGGTTAAAACGATTAGAGCCTATGTCGGATGCGTGGTGCGATTGCATGAACGAATATACGAAATGCTTAGGCATTGATGAAGAATTACAAAAAGAAATGGAAGGAGGTGTGCGGCATTGAAGCCATTAAAAGAATATGACAAGGATTCTATTCTGTCAGAGGAATTGTTTAGTGAGATTTTCAATGAAGATGATATCATTCAACGTTCTTATATGATTGCAGAATTATCACTCAAAGCAAAGGAGCTGAATGTTAAAGGACAGTTTGATTTGATATTAAAGGCTCATGAAAAGACTTTGCGAGAAGTGGCGAAGGAAGAAAAGCGTCAGTCTTATAATTCACCGGCAGTGCGAATGACAGAGTTTCATGTTCCGGCAGGTGGACGTTATCAGAACATGCAGTGCGGTTCCTGGGTGGCAAATGAGAATGGAATTGTGTCATATAACGTAATGGGAATGGAGCTTAGAGCCAGCAGACAGCCAATCCTTCCAGTAGAACGATTAGAGAACATTGAGACCGGCGAAGAGCAGATCGTATTGGCATTCAAGCGGAATTACCGGTGGAAAGAAATCACCGTTGCAAAAGATGTAGTAGCAACTGCCAGTAAGATTGTGGCATTGGCAAAGTATGGTTTATCCGTTACCAGCGAGAATGCAAAGCATTTGGTTAAATACATAAATGATGTAGAATCGCTAAACAATGATGACATTGAAATAAAAAGGTCTAGTTCTAAACTTGGGTGGCATGAAAATATGTTTTTGCCTTATCAGGGAGACATTATCTTTGACGGAGATACGCGATTTAAAAGCATATTTGAAGCAATTCATGAGCAGGGGACAGAGCAGGTATGGCTTGACCATGTAAAAGAGATTAGAAAGTCAAAACGCATTGAAGCAAAGTTTATGCTTGCTGCATCTTTTGCCAGTGTTCTTGTTAAACCGCTTGGTACGTTGCCATTCTTTGTGGATCTTTGGGGAGAGACAGAAGGCGGCAAATCGGTCAGCTTAATGCTTGCGTGTTCTGTCTGGGCGAATCCGGACGAATCGCAATACATAGGAGACTTTAAGACCACAGACGTAGCCTTAGAGGCAAAGGCGGATATGCTGAATCATTTGCCAATGATGCTGGATGATACGAGCAAGACTTCTGCCAGAATCAGGGATAATTTTGAAAGCATTGTTTATGACCTGTGTTCCGGCAAAGGCAAGAGCCGTTCCAATAAAGAACTTGGCATGAATCGTGAGAACAGATGGAAGAATTGTTTCTTGACTAATGGAGAGCGACCGCTTGCAGGATATGTGAACCAGGGCGGTGCTATTAACCGTATTTTAGAGGTTGAATGTAAGGACCATGTATTTGCCGATCCGCAGAGAACAGCAACGTTACTAAAGCAGAATTACGGTTTTGCAGGCAAGCAGTTTATTGGAATTATTGAGGAAATGGGAATTGACGCTGTCAAGAAGATTTATTCTGACTTCTGCAGCAAACTATTTGATTCCGACAAAATGCAGAAGCAGGCAATGTCTTTGGCGGTGGTTCTTATAGCGGATAAAATCG
>SVFJ01000157.1 GCA_015056925.1 Lachnospiraceae bacterium
TTATACTCCATTCTTACGCAAAAATAGTGCGCATCATACGCACTATTTTATCTTATTTCTTCTCATAAGCCAAGACATATTTTAAGAAGTTTTATGTTCACTTTTTCTCATTTCTCACATCCTGCAAACTCTATCCGCCAGCTGTACGGTAGAAGGTCTATGTGCAATCATCACTATGGTTCTGCTTCCATGCATCCTTCTGAGCGCATCATTTACCATCTGCTCTGATTCATTATCCAAAGCCGATGTTGCCTCATCCATAAGAATCAGCTTCGCATCCTTCAGAATCGCCCTTGCTATGGCTATTCTCTGACGTTGTCCCCCTGACAGATTATTGCCGCGCTCTCCGACCTTTGTATCATACCCCTCAGGGAAAGACTGAATAAACTCATGAGCATTTGCCTGTCTTGCGGCTTCCATCACCTCTTCATCTGTTGCATCAAAGCGTCCCAATCGAATATTTTCCATGATACTACCCTGAAAAAGATACGGCTCCTGCGGCACATAAGCTATCTGCTCTCTAATGCGCTCCAACCCAACCTCTCTTACATCCAATCCATTCACTCTGATTGTACCCGCCGCAAGCGGATACAGTCCCAATAAAAGCTTTGACAAAGTAGTCTTCCCGCATCCTGAGGCCCCGGTAATCGCAACGCACTCTCCACGATTTACCTCTAATGAAAATCCCTTTAATACCTCTGCTTCTTCATTGTAAGAAAATGAGATGTTATCAATTACAACAAGCTTCTCCTCCTTTTGCATATTCCCCGTGGAAATATCCTGTGTATACCAATTCTTCGGTTCTCTTACTTCATCAAGGAAATCAAATATATTCTTCGCATTGGCAAGACACCCCACAAGCTCAGGAATATACTTGCCCATTTGCAGGAACTGAAAGGAAAATGCACCATACATTGTATAGATGGCTGCCAGTGCCCCCAAGGTTGTATAGCCTTTATCTACAAAATAAATTCCGATTACTAAGAATACCAAAGAACATAGTAACTCGAAGCCTTTTCCGCTACATTCCAGACAGGCTGTATATAAAAGTTTTTTGTTGTATTTCTTCGCATAATTATGATTCTGCTGCCCAAACGCCTCCACCGTCCTTTGTCCGCTTTCGTACATTCTTGCCTGCTCCATTCCCTGTAGCAAATCAGACAAACGACTGGTCATTTGCATATTTATTCCCGACAGTTCCTTACTCACTCTGTGCATAGGATTTAGCAAAAGCATTTCTACTCCCATCATAACCGCATTCACTGCGATAAGACACACGGTCAACTGCCAGCTCATCCAAAGCATTGGTATCAAAAAAGCTACCACCTGTAAAAACGGCATTACCACCCTTCTAAGTCTTGAACCATATATATTACCCATTTGGGTTAAATCATAGGATACCTTTGAAATAATTTCTCCACTGTGATGCTTTTCATAATAGCTGTATGGCAGGCTCATTTCCGTCTCCAATACAGCCTCCGAAAGCACACCATAAACACGCTTTGCCTCCACATTATAGCGAATCGTAGCAACCCTATATACAAGTAATGATACTATTCCTACCACCACTATCACAACAATTGCGGATGCCAGTTTTTGATACTCTCCTGTCTGCGCAATGTCAACAACACTTTTCATAAGAAGGGAGCTCATGATTCCGAACATCGCAAAGCTGATACTCATAACCGCAATTGCTCCAAGATAAATATACATTCGTTTTCCCATTACCTTCATGGAACGTATAAAAAGCTTATAATTCTCCATTATTAGTTCCCTCCCCGTACATTGCTGCATACACCTGTCCCAATGCCATCAGTTCTTCATGCGTACCACTCTCTGCAATCTGTCCCTGCTTTAGCACCATAATTCTATCTGCATTGACTACAGTCGATAATCGGTGTGCAATCGTAATACAGGTTTTTCCCTTCATAACAGCACCAATTGCATTCTGTATGTTACTCTCTGTTTCCACATCCAACGCAGAGGTTGGCTCATCCAAAAGAAGTATCGGCGCATCCTTTAGAATGGCTCTGGCAATAGAAATCCTTTGCTTCTGACCACCTGATAAGATGGCTCCGCGCTCTCCTACCAAGGTCTGATACCCCTGTGGCAGAGACATAATAAAATCATGTATTTCAGCCTTTCTGCATGCCTCCACAATTTCCTCATGTGTTGCCCCCGGCTTTCCATAGGCTATGTTCTCTTCCACTGTAGCAGGAAACAAGAATACATTCTGTGATACCAAAGCAATCTGTGAGCGCATAGCTTCCATATTCCATTCCTTTATATCACGTCCCAACACACGGCAGCACCCTGTAATATCCTGATAAAATCCGCACAAAATGTGGAAAATTGTACTTTTCCCGCCTCCCGATTCTCCTACAAAGGCAACATTTTCTCCTTTTCGAACATCAAAGGAAAGATTTCTTAATATTGGCATATTCTCTGTATATCCGAATTCTACCTCTTCAAACGCAACCACACTCTCACTATCCAAAGGTTTCGTTTCTTGTCCATCCCTTTCCTCTGCTGCATCCAGTATCTCCTCCAATCGTTTGATACTTACCACACCTGCCGAAGCATCTACCATACAAAACGGCAAGCCGATAAATGCCTCCACGAACTTATTTAATATCAGGATAAATGCTACTAAACCGCCAAGACTAATGTCTCCCTGACTTACCAGATATACCGCATACACCGCACTGATAATATTAGGAAGCCACTGTACAACCTTTCGAATCACAATCGCCGTATTAGAAATCTGCGTACGCTTCTCTTCATTTTCCACCAGTTCCTGTGCTGCCTTGTGCATTTTCTTTCGAAAAATATCTTCTATCCCAAAGGAGCGAAGCACCAGAATACCATTCACGGCATCCTGCGCTATCTCAGTCATGGTATCGGTCTTCTGTCTATAAGTAGCCTGCAAACTGCTGATTTTCTTCATCAATGCACTGGCAATCCAAAATATCAGCGGATAAGAAACTAATATCAATAGCAACAGCCCAATATTCAAACTACCTATGTATACAGAATATATCAGTAAGGCAATCAGACTGCTTATAATCTCTGGTAAGACAGACTCCAAAAAACTTGCAATTTCTCCCAAATCGCCGATTACCTTATTCATAAGCGTTGCTGAATAATTCGAATCAAAATATTTGTATTCTATGCGATACAGCTTCTCAACAATCCAATCCTTATACCTTGTGCATATCCCTATCGCATACTTGGATGCCGATATACTTTGTACGAATGCTGCTACTGCTCCTACCACCGTAAATACAAGAAACTTTACCACGAAGCTCCTAAAGTGCACATCATGTCCTGCCAGCATCTCATCGATTGCTATACTAATGATTTCATTTCCTTGCACCATGGTATAGCTTACAAGCACTGCTAATGCCGCTTCTATCAACAGAAGCCAGCTATACCTTGCCATACAGCTTACAAAATTTCTTTTTCGCATAGTTATCACCTTGCCTTTCCCTCCTATGCCTTTTGCTGATATCCAACTTCCTATCAGCCTTGCTCGTTTATCCTTTGTTTACATAACAATTGTATATCATGGCAAGGTAATTTTCTTTCGATTTATTTCTATATTTCTTGTCATTTTTACGTTTTCATGACATTATATCCATATTAATATTCAATCAAATGATTTTATGGAAACTTACTTTATTTTACAGAAAAGAGGAATCAAGATGCCAAAGCCATTACCAGATAATTGCCATTTTTATATAGAGCGAAAACTAAGGTCAAGTGAATATCAAATGCCGGGATTAGAAGCGGCAACCAACCACTATGAAATGGGGTATAGTGTATCCGGCGACAGACTCTTTATTACACCAACTGCCACTTACACCTTGCATGCGGCAGAAATCGGTACAATACCACCTTATTTATATCACAAAAACAGTCCTGCCTCTGATGCACCTTATGACAGGTTTTTGATTAAATTTACACTTGAATTTGTAAAGCCATTTACTGACAGATTCGGTCAACAGACTCTAGAACAAATCTATGCTTATCCATCGCATAGATTTTCAGAATCTACTCAATTGAAGATATTTCACTTATTTGAGGATATGTTAAGCATATATCAACACGCTTCAATATATAGTGAATTCAGGCTTCAGGGAATGCTTTTTGAACTTTTTATACTAATTTTGGAGGAAAGTCTTCCACAACGTAACGAAGCTTACCATCCTACTTCATTAACTCCTCCTATCATTGATGCCTTATATTACATAGAAAATCATTATTCCGAAAATATTTCTTTAGATTTGATTGCTGATATTGCCGGCTTCTCCGCAGGACACTTTTCACGCCTTTTCAGGTCTCAGCTTGGAAAATCCTACTCGGATTATGTGGTAGCAGTCCGCCTTAAACATGTGCAAGAGCTTCTTCTTACATCTGATAAATCAATCACAGATATTGCTTTTGCCACCGGATATTCCCATGCCGGCAACCTGACCGAACAATTCAAAAAGAAAATCGGAATGACACCACTGGCATACCGAAAAGCGAATAAACAGGTCTAACAATCCGGGTTTGTCGAGGTGTTCCCGCTTTACCTGACTGATACACAAACAGACTCTATTTGTCTCAAAAGTAGGAGTTCCGAGCATAAGTGGTGCTAGATGTTTTTATTTAAGTGTTCTAAAACGTACGCAACCGCAGCCGATTCGCCATCCATGGCTCAATTGGCT
>SVFJ01000158.1 GCA_015056925.1 Lachnospiraceae bacterium
TTTCATGTATGAAAGACCAAGTAATTCTTTAATAGTTGGTCTTTTGTCACTGTTTCACGTATGAAAGACCAAGTAAGTCATTAACAGTTGGTCTTTTATCATTGTTTCACTTACAAAAGACCAACTGCAGCAACTTAAACTAAGATGACGTGCATATTCTGTCACTTATCTGCGCTAGTTCAACGAAATCCAAATTTTATTGAGTGGAAGGGAATGTATAGTAAAGAAAACAAGTGAAAAGGAAAGAGCCGGACGCATAGACGCAGAGCCAATTGTCATAATTGATAGTTGTTCTGCGTTTTTTGGAAAATGAGAGGATGAACGTTATGGAGAATGTATCTAATCGTATAAAACAGGTTGTACAAAAAGAATATGGGCTTGAAGTAAACTCACTAGAGAAAGCAACGGTTGGTGCGGGCTCAGATATATGGTTTGTAACATGTAAAGAGGGAAGATATGTGATGAAATATCCTTGTGAAAGTGAGATGAATCATCCCCGGCAGGAGCCAATGTTGTGTGAATATCTTATTAAAAGTGGAATTCCAGCCTGTCAGTTTTTAAAGAACAGGCAAGGAGAATATTTGTCAAAGGACAGCAATGGAAGAACGTTTCATGTGCAGAGGTTTCTGGAAGGACAGATGTATGAATGGAATACTGCGCCGAAGTGGCTGCTTATGGAGTCAGCAGCTATGCTTGGACGAATCCATACGGTATTAAAGAATTATCGAGGGCTACCAATAGGAATTGGTGAAGATTACTTTAGATATATGACACCTGAAAATGCATTGAGGTCTTATGAGGATTCACTGCGCATTGCAATGGAGCAGAAAGATGTAGAGGTTATGGAAGATTTGCAATATCGCATTGAACTCATGAAAAGATTTCCGAAATATAAATTTGATATAAAAAGACTGACTTGTCAGAGTACTCACGGCGACTATTTTATCAGTCAGCTATTATGTGGAGAAGATAAGATTCAGGCCGTGATTGACTGGACGACAGCCTGTGTGCATCCTGTGGTGTGGGAAATTGTTAGGTCTTACGTTTATGCAGCATCTTCCTGTAAGGAGGGGGAAATCGATATAGAGGAATTTGTTCTATATGTGGGTGAATACTGCAAATATGCCGAGCTTTCGGATTATGATATAGATAATATGGCAGCAGTGTTCTATTACCAGATTGCAGTATGTGATTACTATGGCCAGTATTATGGAGCAAAAGCGGATAATAGATACATTTATTTACAGCAGGCGAAGCTTTCCACGAAGCTTTTAAAATGGTTTGAGAAAAATGAGGAGGAATTAAAACAATGCTTACGTCAATATTTGAAGAAACAATCGTTACAGGTAATTGGCAGGCAGTAGAGAATGCCGGACGGGAGGGACAACCGGTATTATTTCCAATTGGTGTTATAGAGGAGCATGGGCCGCATTTGCCGCTCGGTTCAGATATTTATTGGAGTTATTTCATGTGTAAAATGGTCAAGAGCGTTCTTCAAATGAAGGGAAAGGAATGTGTGATTGCACCGCCATATTACTGGGGAGTTAATCATTGTACAGGTGGATTTCCAGGAAGTTTTTCTTTAAAGCCTGAGACTATGCAGCAGGTTCTATTTGAGTTGTTTGAGAATTTGAAGAACTTTGGATTTTCGCAAATATATTGCTTTAGCTATCATGGAGATGCAAAGCACGTGAAAGCAATTGTGGCAGCAATTCAGAGAGCCAATGCAGAGCTTGGCATTCGTGTTAGATTAGTACTGGAGGCTATGGACTTGCAATTATATGGTTGGACGGGCGAGGAAGATTTTCTGTTGGTATCAGCCCCATCATATCCAGAGGAGTGGTTTGAGGAACAGGAGCCTTCTGAACAGGACTTGTTCGATATTCATGGAGGTGCATTTGAAACAGCTGTGATGAATTATATGTGTCCTGAACAGGTAGATTTGGAATGCGTTAAGAACTTGGAATCATCTTCTTTAAATCAGGAGGGAATGAAGAAATGGTTACAAGGTGGTGAAGCAACGAAGGAGGTAGTTCCTCTTGGATATGCAGGCAATCCGGCAGGATATGAGATGGTAAGCCGACATGTAGAAGAGATGCTTAAGCTTCAAGCGGAGGATATAGCAGAGAGAATAAGGGGATAAATGGATTTGTAGATTGTGAGCATGTTTTATTTATGTGTAAGGAAATGTAACCATGGGAAGTTATAGGTTAAGGCGTAGCATTTGGAAGATAAATAGTATCGTTTTTGGAGCGGCAGTATTTTCGATACTGGCTAGGGGTCATACCAGTCTTCTTCTTGAACTGAGCAGATAAGTATTCGCCGTGACAATAACCTGTTTCATGTGCAATGTCCATGATAGACATATTGGTGGTGGATAAAAGAATCTGCACATGACGAATCTGGATATTGTTTAAATAAGCGGTATAGGTCATGCCAAGCTGCGCATGAAAAAGGCGCGAAAAATAGCCGGTGGAAAAGCCGGCGACTTGTGCAACGTCGTCGATGGAAGGGGATTCCTTATAGTGGTCCTCCATATAGACGATAGCATTGATAATCGGTGTCGTAAGTGTCATAGGATTCAGCTTCAATTGGTCGGGAATATGCTCCTCCATAATCGTGGTGAAGAGGCGAAAGAGCATACCTTGCAGAATGAATTCCTTATATGGAGTGTCCTTTTGGTATTCCTCTAACATGTCAAAGAACATACGCTTGAGCTTTTCCTGAGAGTTGGTATCGAAGTGGTACACAAAGGTTTCGTACAATTGCTGAAAGGTATGCTGCCCAACTCTTTGGATAAAAGGTTCTACAAAGGCAGGTGAGAACTTAATCATGATTCTCTCATATGGCTCATCATAATCAGCTAGGGTACGATGAAGGATGTAGGGCGGAAGCAAGGCCACATCTCCGGCCTGATAGGAATAGGAATACATAGGCGTGATGGTGCGGCGATGTCCCTGTAAGGTAATACCGATATTGTAATGGTCTGTGGCCATTTGCAAGGAATCCATATGATAGCGTTCCTTGAAATGAATATGAGTTATAACAATCTGTTGTCCCGGTGGCAATGGTGTTGGCATACGCTACCTCCTTCTTGTTAAGTATAGTATGTCATGAAATCTCAAATTGTACAAGAATTGTATCATTAAAACAGATGAAAAACTGCAATTTTATCACTAAAATATATAGTATAGGAAAATGGAGGTATGGTGATTGAGATGGAAGGAAATGAGTGGCTGTTTTGTCCTGTATGTAATAGCAAGACCAGGATACAAATACGAAAAGATACAGAGTTAAAGAATTTTCCTCTTTTTTGTCCGAAGTGCAAAAAGGAGACGTTGATTAATGTAGAGCATCAAAGGATGTTGGTGGTAAAGTAATCGTTAAGGATTTTGGGAAAAGAGTTTTAAGTGCAAATAGATATAAGTAAGAGCCAGACGCTATAGACGCAGAGCCGATAAAGTATGAATCGTCATATTTTATTGGCTCTTTTTAGAAGCATATCTTGGGAAAGAGTGCGCTAAGAAGAGAAAGGATATTTGCAACGATGAAGAAAACGGTAATTTTACAGGAAAATAATATTTTGAATGAAAATGAAAAACAGGCAAACAAAATAGTGGCAAAGGTCATGGGAAGTACCTTTTTGATATTTTCTCTGATTTATTTGTTGAATGTTCTGGGTATTTTTGTAATTAGAGCATCTATTATGAATACGGCATATTTTGGCAGTAGTGTATTGCTGTTACTTCCTGCGGCGATAACCTATGTATTACGGCTGGATAAGGCATGGGTGAAATATCTTAATGTGATAAGTGCGGCTTTCTTTGTAACACTTCTTAGTATCACGTTAACTTATCATGTGGTGGTAATTTATGTGTATCCCATCGCAATAGCAAGTCTTTATTTTTCCAAGCGATTGAATGTTTTTGCAACCTCTCTTACAGTCGTAGGAGTATCGGTGGGACAGATTTTGGCATTTTATCTGGATACCCTGCAGGATGACAATTTTACAGTATTGTATGACACGATACTTTGGGGTGTGATTCCAAGAGCCATGGTACTGATTGCAGTGGCGGTAATATTTACCATGCTGTGTTCGCGGACAGTGGCATTGTTAAAGAACCTGAAGGATACGGCAGATGAATTGGCAAATTATCATAAAGAAATGGTAATGGGTTTTGCCACATTAGTAGAGAATAAGGATGGTAGTACGGGAGGACATATTAAAAGGACAACTATGTATGTCAGGCTGCTTGCGGAGGAAGTAAAGAAACGGGGGTATTATGGAGAGGTTCTGACAGATGAGTACATTAAAAATCTTGCAATGGCAGCACCGATGCATGATATAGGAAAGATTTCCGTGCCGGATTTGATATTACAGAAACCGGGAAAGCTGACGGATGATGAGTTTGCAACAATTAAACGGCATGCGGCAAATGGCGGACAGATTATACAGGAGACCTTTGGACATCTGGGAAATGAGGAATACACCCGGATGGCCTATGAGGTTGCAAGCTGTCATCACGAAAAATGGAACGGAAGAGGTTATCCCAATGGCCTACAGGAGGAGGAAATCCCGCTTTGTGCCAGAATTATGGCAATTGCGGATGTGTTTGATGCAGT
>SVFJ01000159.1 GCA_015056925.1 Lachnospiraceae bacterium
CAATATCGGAGGCAATCAATATTGCACTGGAAAAGTAATTATATTTATGTGATAGGACTTATCATTTTTTTGTGTCTTTGTCCACAGACAATGTGGATAGAGACACTTTATCAGTTTTGGTCACCTATAACGGCAATGTGCATATCGGAGACGAAGTATGGGTGGGAAAAGCCGGTGGAAATGATTATGGCGGATTTGGCTGAAGCACAGATGCCTATTTATCAATATAGTATGTCTTATTATGAGAATGAAGTGGTAAAAGAGCAGGATAGAGAATATGAAAATGAGGTAGTGCAGGAAAATCAAGTTAAAGAACAGACTGAGAAAATTGTATCAGAGGAAAATATTACGGAATCAGAAATTTCGGAAACAGAACGAATAGGTGATGATGAACGAAACGGTGATATGCCGGAAACGGAGTCTGATGAAGGTATAAGACTGAATGGAGAAGATTCCGGTTTTTATGTGACAGATGGAAATATACAACAGCCGGTTGGCTATTCCACACAGCTGTTACGGACACGAAAGGTAAAAGATATCGATTTGCAACAATATTATGACGAACAAAAGCTGATAGAGGATTTTTACACCATAGATGCATCTACCGGTTTGGAGCATCCCCTGTCTGTAAAAGAATTGCTGCATAAAGATATGACAATACAGCAATCGGACACAGAACCTCAAATACTGATATATCATACGCATTCTCAGGAGGGATATCAAAATTCCATGTCGGGAAGTATTGATAGCAGTGTCGTGGGAGTGGGTGAGATTTTAGCAAATCTATTACGTGAGGAATACGGGTATCAGGTAATACATAGTAAGGAACAGTTTGATGTACAGTCACGGGATTATGCGTATTCATATGCCCTGCCTGCAATTGAACAAATTCTCAAAGATTATCCGACAATAGAAGTAGTTATTGATTTACATAGGGATGCTGTGGCGGAGGATAGAAAACTTCTTACTAATATAGAAGGAATAGATATGGCACAGCTTATGTTTTTCAATGGGCTGAGCTTTCATAAGGATATTGGGAAAATTGATTACTTATCGAATCCGTATCTGATGGATAATCTGGCGTTTTCTTTTCAGATGCAGTTAGCATGTGAAAGCTATTATCCGGGACTTGCCCGTAAAATTTATTTGAAAGGTTATCGCTATAATATGCACCTTTGTCCTAAAACATTGCTTGTAGAATTAGGGGCACAGACCAATACGTTTCAGGAGGCGGTACAGTCACTTGCGCCGCTTGCAAGATGCCTGCATATTGTGTTATCCGGTGAACTGGACAAGGAAATCTAAGTTTGCTATACTATTTTGGTTAAGAATAAAAAGTACGCACAGAATCAGGAGGACTACATGGCAGGTGTAGAACAAAGCAAGATTAGAAATTTTTGTATTATAGCCCATATTGATCATGGTAAATCCACTTTGGCGGATCGTATTATAGAAAAGACAGGCACATTAACCAGCAGAGAAATGCAGGATCAGGTGCTTGATAATATGGATTTGGAAAGGGAAAGAGGCATTACGATTAAAGCACAGTCTGTGCGTATTGTCTATAAAGCCAAAGATGGAGAAGAGTATATTTTTAACTTGATAGACACTCCGGGACATGTAGACTTTAACTATGAAGTGAGTAGAGCTCTGGCAGCTTGTGACGGAGCGATTCTTGTTGTAGATGCGGCACAGGGGATTGAAGCACAGACACTTGCCAATGTATATCTGGCATTGGATCATGACCTAGATGTATTTCCTGTTATTAATAAGATTGATTTACCTAGTGCAGAACCACAACGTGTGATTGAAGAGATAGAAGATATTATTGGTATAGAAGCAGAGGATGCACCACTGATTTCCGCTAAAAACGGAATCGGTATTGAGGATGTGCTGGAACAGGTAGTGGCTAAAGTACCGGCACCGGATGGAGATCCTGAAAAGCCACTACAGGCACTTATTTTTGATTCCTTATATGATTCTTATAAAGGTGTAATTGTATTTTGCAGAATCAAGCACGGACGTGTGAAAAAAGGTACAAAGATTAAGATGATGGCGACAAATGCTACTGCGGAAGTGGTGGAAGTGGGATACTTTGGCGCAGGTCAGTTTATTCCGTGTGATGAGCTTCAGGCAGGTATGGTAGGCTATATTACCGCTTCTATCAAAAATGTAAAAGATACCCGCGTAGGTGATACCGTTACGGATATGGACAACCCGTGCGATAAACCGTTGCCGGGATACAAAAAGGTAAATCCGATGGTATATTGTGGTGTTTACCCGGCAGATACCAATAAGTATCCTGACCTTAGGGATGCTCTTGAAAAGCTTCAGTTAAATGATGCGGCATTATTTTTTGAACCGGAAACATCTTTGGCACTTGGATTTGGTTTCCGCTGCGGATTCTTAGGATTGCTTCATTTGGATATTATTCAGGAGCGTCTTGAACGTGAATATAATTTAGACCTTGTGACAACTGCACCGGGCGTTATCTATCATGTGCATAAGACAAACGGTGAAATGATAGAGCTTACAAATCCGTCAAATTTACCGGATCCATCGGAAATTGATTACATGGAAGAACCGATTGTAAGTTCGGAGATTATGGTTACTACCGAGTTTATCGGACCGATTATGCAGCTTTGTCAGGAAAGACGCGGCAGATATATCAGTACGGAATATATCGAAAGTAACAGAGCATTGCTAAAATATGACCTGCCTTTAAATGAGATTATTTATGATTTCTTCGATGCGTTGAAATCCCGTTCGAAAGGTTACGCAAGCTTTGACTATGATTTGAAAGGATATGAGACCTCTAAGCTTGTGAAATTGGATATTTTAGTTAATAAGGAAGAGGTAGATGCCCTGTCCTTTATCGTACATGCAGAGAGTGCTTATGAACGCGGACGTAAAATGTGTGAAAAACTGAAAGAAGAAATTCCGAGACATTTGTTTGAGATTCCGATTCAGGCTGCAGTGGGTGGTAAGGTTATAGCAAGAGAAACCGTACGTGCCATGCGTAAAGATGTACTTGCAAAGTGCTACGGTGGAGATATTACGCGTAAGAGAAAACTTCTGGAAAAGCAGAAGGAAGGTAAGAAACGTATGCGTCAGGTGGGCAACGTAGAAATCCCGCAGAGTGCATTTATGAGTGTGCTGAAACTGGATACCAATTAAAATAAAAAAGAGAATCAGATGAATTGCTACAACGTGCTCTTGCTTATGTTAGGAGCACGTTGTTTTTGCAAGCAGATAGCAGGTTTATTGTTTGAAGAAGAGGATAGAAGATGAGAAGAAATACATTGAGTTTATATATTCATATTCCGTTTTGCGTAAAAAAATGCAATTATTGTGATTTTTTATCCATGCCGGCAGATGAAAAAACACAGCGGAAATATGTAGAAATGCTACTGAAGGAAATCAAACAGGAAGGTGTGTTTTATCAGGACTATAGAGTAAATACGGTCTTTTTTGGTGGTGGTACACCGACTGCGTTAAAAACGGACTGGTTAATTGAAATATTAAAGGCGGTAAGAGAAAGCTTTTGCTTTTGTAATGCTGATGGCGGGGAAAGTGGATTTCAAGAGGCTGAGATAACGATTGAGTGTAATCCAGGGACTGTAGAATTTGAGGATTTATGTGAGCTTAGAAAGGCAGGCTTTAACCGTTTGAGTATTGGATTACAGTCTGCTGATAATGGTGAGCTTGCATTACTTGGAAGGATTCATACATGGGAAACATTTTTAAAAACGTATGAAAGTGCACGAAAAGCAGGTTTTGACAATATCAATGTTGATTTGATGTCCGCACTTCCGGGACAGACTCTTCCATCTTATCAGCAGACACTTGAAAAGGTACTTGCGTTAGAACCGGAGCATATTTCGGCATATAGTTTAATCATTGAAGAAGAGACTCCTTTTTATGAAATATACGGAGAGGAGAACATAGATGCGGAAAATCCACCGGTAAATCAGCTTCCGGATGAAGAGACGGAGAGGGCAATGTATGATTTGACAGAAAAGCTTCTGATGGAAAAAGGATATTTCCGATATGAAATTTCTAATTATGCAATGAAAGGAAAAGAATGCAGACATAACATTGTGTATTGGCAGCGCGGAAATTATCTGGGTCTTGGTCTTGGATCAGCATCTCTTGTGGATAATGTACGTTTTCATAAGGAGGATGAGCTGGAATTTTATTTGAAGTATATGGGACGGTTGAAAGAAGAAGAAACAGGCTATGAATTTCAGCAGCAAAAATATCTTTCGGGTGCATATCAGGAGCAGAATGTGTTGTCAGAGAAAGAACAAATGGAAGAATTTATGTTTCTGGGACTCCGCATGATGGATGGCGTGAAAAAGGCAGATTTCAGGCAGCAGTTTCAGAAAGATATGGATGTCCAATATGGAAAAGTATTACAAAGATTGGAGAAACAAGGCATGATAAAACAAACGCAAGACACAGTTATGCTGACGGCAAGGGGGATTGATGTAAGCAATGTCGTTCTTGCAGAG
>SVFJ01000026.1 GCA_015056925.1 Lachnospiraceae bacterium
GCATAGTGCTTATTTTATCCGTATTAGGAAGCTCAGGATTTTTGGAAATACGGAAAATTTCGAGCATAGTGCTTATTTTATCCGTATTAGGAAGCTCAGGATTTTTGGAAATACGGAAAATTTCGAGCATAGTGCTTATTTTATCCGTATTAGGAAGCTCAGGATTTTTGGAAATACGGAAAATTTCGAGTATAGTGCTTATTTTATCCGTATTAGGAAGCTCAGGATTTTTGGAAATACGGAAAATTTCGAGCATAGTGCTTATTTTATCCGTATTAGGAAGCTCTGGATTTTGGGAAATACGGATAATTTTAAGCATAGTGCTTATTTTATCCGTATTTGACAACTTTCACTCTTGTACGATACGGAAAATATCAAGTTAAGTGATGAAATGATGAAATGATGAAGTCCGTCATGCGCCTAGCTCGCGACAAAGTCACTCGCTAGATGGCTGTCGCCATATATGAAATATTTCAAATATGCCTGCCTGTAAGCAAGCTTCCGGCGTACGATTGAATGATGAAGTCCGTCATGCGCCTAGCTCGCGACAAAGTCACTCGCTAGATGGCTGTCGCCATATATGAAATATTTCAAATGTGCCTGCCTGTAAGCAAGCTTCCGGCATGCAATTTGAAATATTTCACGCATGACTCATAGCAGACTAAAATATTTCACATTTCATTAAAATAAAGATTGTAATATTATTGTATTTGTGATAAAAATATTTATATAAACTTATCTTACATGGAGGGTTACATATGAAAACAGGAAAAAATTACAAGTTTTGGTTTGCGACAGGTTCGCAGGATTTATATGGTGATGAGTGTCTTAGAAATGTAGCTGAGCATTCACAGAAGATTGTAGAGGGATTAAATAAGTCCGGCCTTTTACCATATGAAGTTGTTTGGAAGCCAACATTGATTACAAACGAAGTTATCAGAAAGACATTTAACGAAGCTAACGCAGATGAGGAGTGTGCAGGTGTTATCACATGGATGCATACATTCTCTCCGGCTAAGTCTTGGATTCTTGGATTACAGGAGTACAGAAAGCCATTAATGCATTTCCATACACAGTTTAATGAAGAGATTCCATACGATACAATTGATATGGATTTCATGAACGAGAACCAGTCTGCACATGGTGACAGAGAGTACGGTCACATCGTAAGCAGAATGGGTATTGAGAGAAAGATTGTTGTTGGTCATTGGCAGAACACAGAAGTGATCAAGAAGATTGCTCAGTGGATGGCTACAGCAGTTGGTTTGATGGAGTCTTCTCACATCAGAGTTTGCCGTTTCGGTGATAATATGAACAACGTAGCGGTTACTGAGGGTGATAAGGTAGAAGCTCAGATTAAGTTTGGTTGGGAAATCGACCATTATAATGTAAATGACTTAGTAGACTATGTAAATGCAGTTCCTACAGGTGATGTAAGTGCGTTAACAGATGAGTACTACAGCAAGTACGATATTCTCTTAGAGGGACGTGATGCAGCTGAGTTCAGAAAGCATGTTGAGGTTCAGGCAGCTATCGAAATCGGTATGGAGAAGTTCTTAGAGGAGAGAGATTACCATGCTATCGTTACACACTTTGGTATGCTTGGTGGATTAAAGCAGCTTCCGGGTCTTGCAATTCAGAGACTTATGGAGAAGGGTTACGGCTTCGGTGGAGAAGGTGACTGGAAGACAGCTGCTATGGTTCGTCTTATGAAGATTATGGCTTCTAATGTTAAGGATGCAAAGGGTACATCTTTCATGGAAGACTACACATATAACTTTGTTCCTGGTAAGGAAGGTATCCTTCAGGCTCATATGTTAGAGGTATGTCCTACAGTAGCAGAGGGTCCTATCGGTATTAAGGTTAACCCGCTTAGCATGGGTAACAGAGAAGACCCGGCTAGACTTGTATTTACATCTAAGACAGGTCCTGGTATTGCAACATCTCTTATTGACCTTGGTAACAGATTCCGTCTTATCATCAACGCTGTTGATTGTAAGAAGGTAGAGAAGCCAATGCCTAAGCTTCCTGTAGCTACAGCATTCTGGACACCACAGCCTAACCTTACAGTTGGTGCAGAAGCATGGATTCTTGCAGGTGGTGCACACCATACAGCATTCTCTTATGACTTAACTGTTGAGCAGATGGTTGATTGGGCAGATGCTATGGGTATCGAGGCAGTTGTTATCGATAAGAACACAGACATCAGAACTCTTAAGAATGAGTTAAGATGGAACTCAGTTGTATACAGATAAAATGGTGTTGCTGATGGCAACATCTGACAAGAATCAGATGAACTGATTCTTGTTTAAATAGCAGTATGTGTAGATATACTGATTATTCAAAATAAAGTCTCTTGGGCTTTTCGATGAATTCCACTTCGTCAAGAGCAGTGAAGGCATCGATGAAATCTTCACGAATAGTGACAATTGCATAGCTGTTGATAAGTGGTTCGACATGGATGACATCGGATTCGAGTTTTTCTAGGGGACCATGATATTTCACAATAAATTCCCAGGTATTAGTTTCGGTATCAAAGCCGACTTCTAATTCCTGGGATTTTTCACGTTCTCTTGCTGTAGCCTGCAGGGCAAGCTGGAGTAGGTTTTCGAGTTTTTGACTGGGCATAGGGAAACACCTATAATTTTTTTTATTATATGCTGTCAGATTGCGAAGTGTTTGTGATAAATGATATTGGCTGTATTCTATGACTAAGAGCATGTACGCGGCAATAAAAAATCAAAGCTGAAAAAGACAGAAAACATAATAGAGAACAATACAAATAACTGTTAATTAATAACGAATAGTGGTAAAATGAGAAGAGAACTCTAACTTTTTCGGAAAGGATGAGAAAATGAGACGTATTCAAAAATTGATAAAGGCTTGGAAATTTACGAATCAAGACGGGAAAACAGTAACTCTTGATTTGCCACATACATGGAACGGAAAGGATGGACAGGACGGCGGAAATGACTATTATCGCGGAACCTGTATTTATGAGAAGGAAGTGGAGAAACCGGATTATGGAATAGATGAAAGGGTATATTTGCAGTTTCATGGGGTAAACTCTTCGGCGAAGGTATATCTGAACGGACAACAGGTATGTGTACATGATGGGGGATATTCAACCTTTCGTGTGGATGTAACAGATAAGCTTGAATTTAAGAACCAATTGAAGGTGGAAGTTGATAATAGTGTGAATGACAATATTTATCCACAGAAAGCAGATTTCACATTTTATGGCGGTATTTACAGAGATGTGGAATTCCTGATTGTGAATGAGCTGCATTTTGATTTGGACCACTATGGCAGTATAGGAATGAAGTATAGTACAGAAGTAGAAGGAACAACTGCTAAGATACATGCGCAGATGTATTTGTGTGAAGAGGCAAAAGGAGCAGATATTCAGGTACAGCTTCTGGATGCAGAAGGAAATCAGGTGGCGGCAAATCAAGGACGTGATGTGATTCTCACAGTTCACAATGTGCATCTTTGGAATGGATTAGATGACCCGTATCTGTACAAGCTGCAGGCGAAGCTGCTAAAGGATGGAACTGTGGTTGATGAAATCAGTTGCAACTGTGGTGTCAGAACATTTGAATTTAGTCCTAAGGATGGTTTTCATCTCAATGGCAGACCATATCCGCTGCATGGCGTATCAAGGCATCAGGATTGGCGCGATATAGGAAATGCCATAGACACTGCTAAAATGGATTTGGATATGGAAATGATTCGTGAAATAGGAGCAAATACGATTCGACTGGCGCACTATCAGCATAGTCAGTATTTCTATGATTTGTGTGATAAATACGGAATGATTGTATGGGCAGAGATTCCGTATATATCGGAGCATTTGCCAAACGGAAGGGAAAATACCTTCTCGCAAATGAGAGAGCTGATTGTTCAGAACTATAATCATCCAAGTATTGTGACTTGGGGCATTTCTAATGAAATTACCATCTCAGGCAGAAAATACAGAGCGGATATGCTGGATAATCATAGAGCTTTGCAGGAATTTTGTAAGGAAATGGACCCTACAAGACCAACCACATTGGCATGCTTTGCGATGTGTCATCCGTTTCATCCGGTATCGAAGATTACGGATTTGGTCGGTTGGAATCTGTACCTTGGCTGGTATGTTCCGGGATTTTTCTTAAATGATTTATGGATAGGCTTCTATCATTTGATATATCCAAGCAGGTGCCTGTGCTATTCAGAGTATGGTGCAGAAGGAATGCCTAATCTTCATAGCAGACATCCAAGACGTGGTGATAATACGGAGGAATATCAGAATAAATATCATGAGTTTATGCTAAGATGCTTTAAGCGTCATCCGTATATGTGGGCAACTTATATATGGAATATGTTTGATTTTGCAGCAGATGCCAGAAGACAGGGCGGTGAGCCGGGCATGAACCACAAGGGAATGGTGACCTTTGACAGAAAGCTGAAGAAGGATTGCTTCTATCTTTATAAGGCATATTGGACAGATAAGCCGTTTGTATATCTGGCGGGCAAACGATTTGAATATCGTACGGGTAAGTATACAGAGATTACAGTGTATTCCAACCAAAAGGAAGTATCACTTTACAATAACGGAACCTTTATTGCAACAAGAAAGGGGGAGCATGTATTCAAGTTCCAGCTTCCGTTACAGGAAACCAATCAGCTGGAGGTACATGCAGGAGATTGTAAGGATAGCACTGTGATTTACAGATGTAAGAAAGCAAGACCGGAGTATAAGCTCAAAAAGGGTGATAGCTCCAATTGGATGTAAAATGAATCGCAAAAGAAAGGAAGAATGCTATGACAGAAACAAAGCAGGAAATGAAGATGCGCAAGAAAGCGTATCGTAAAGCCCGTGCAAAGGCTACAAGACCATGGAAACCGTTGACATGGATTAGTGGACCGATTGCATTGATAGGTATTGTGGCACTTGTTGTTACAAGTATGTTTGATAATACACTTTCTATCTTCGTAGGAGGAAATTTCTATGAGTTAGAGAATGAAGACCCCAATGCGGTTTATTTCGAATCAGACTTTGCCACAGCAGAGGAAATGGTAGAGTATGGTTTGGAGCTTTGTGAGTTGGTAGAGGCTGAGGGTGCAGCACTTCTTATGAATGAGAATAATGCGTTGCCATTAGCAAAAGGCTCCAAGGTAAGCTGCTTTTCTAACTCATCGGGTAATCTGGTATACGGCGGTACAGGTTCCGGTAATATTGATGCTTCGACTGCGAACACCTTAAAGGGAGCATTGGAGAACTCAGGATTTGAGGTAAACCAGACATTATGGGATTTTTATTTAACAGATGAAGTGGCATCGACATATTTACGTCAGGTTGGCGGAGTGGTTTCATTAGATGCAGCTAAGACTTCTGAGTGTCCTTGGGATGTTTATACAGATGAGGTTAAGAATTCGGTAGCCTCTTATGGTGATGCGGCAATCGTTACCTTTTCAAGAGTTGGTGGTGAGGGGGCAGACCTTACTTATGATACACTAAACTACCTTGCATTAGATGAGAATGAAAAGGAAATGATGGAGAATATTGCAGCTATGAAGGCTAACGGAACCATCAAAAAGATTATCGTTCTGATTAATACTGCAAATGCATTACAGGTGGATTTCTTAAAGAATAACGAATATAACATTGATGCATGTCTCTGGATTGGTGATGTTGGTATTTCAGGTATTGATGCAGTGGCAGAGATTCTGGCAGGTAATGTAACACCTTCCGGAAGTCTTGTAGATACTTACTGCTATAATAATTATTCTTCTCCGGCAATGGTGAACTTTACACCAACTACCTACGAAGGTTATGTAGAGGGTGTGATTCCGGCAAACGCAAGTACATATATGATTTATCAGGAAGGTATTTATGTCGGATACAGATATTATGAAACACGCTATGAAGATTATGTTATGCAGACCGGTAATGCCGGAAATTATGCTTACAATAATGATGTAGCATTTCCGTTTGGTTATGGTTTGAGCTACACAGATTTCGAGTATAGCGATATGGCTGTTAATTATGATGCGTCTACAGACCGGTTTGAAGTAACAGTAACAGTAACCAATACAGGAGATACATATTCGGGTAAGGAGACCGTTCAGGTATATGTGCAGTCTCCATATACACAGTATGATATTGATAATGGTGTAGAGAAGGCTTCGGTTGCACTTTGTGGATTTGGCAAGACACAGATTCTTGCGCCTGGTGCTTCTGAAACATTGAAAATATATGTAGATAAGAGAGATATTGCTTCTTATGATGCATATGGTGCGGGAACCTATATCTTAGATGCAGGTGACTATTATCTGACAGTAGCAACAGATGCGCACAATGCTGTAAATAACACATTGGCAGCAAAGGGTTATACAGTAGCAAACACGGACGGGCGTATGGATGCAGATGGTGATGCTTCTTTAGCATACAAGTGGAATAATCCTACATTTGATGCAACGACATATGCTACTTCTGTAAATGGAACAAAGATTGAGAATCAGCTTTCGGATTCGGATATCAATCTGACAGATGATTTGGAGGGTCAGAAGATTACCTATTTGTCAAGAAATGACTGGCAGGGAACCTTCCCATCCAAGATTTTACAGTTAAAGCTGACACAAGCCTTGATTGCAAAGCTTCAGGATGTTCAGTATGATGCGGCTGATTATGGAACAATGGAAATGCCGGTATTAAATGCGAAAAACGGATTAAAACTTTATGATATGATTGGCTTGGATTATGATGACCCGAAATGGGACCAGCTGTTGGCACAGATGAGCTTTGATGAAATGGTTACTCTGATTGGTGATGCATTCCATTGGACAATGCCTGTAAAGTCAATTGAGGCACCTGGTACCCGTGACGAGAACGGACCTCAGGGTCTGACAGCATCTTTGTTTACAACGGATATGTCAGATGGAAAGACAGCATTAGAGGCAACGGCATTTACATCCGAGGATGTCATGTCAGCAACCTTTAATACAGAGCTGATGTATGAAATTGGTAAGGTAATTGCAAATAACTGTATTAATGCAAATATTGCATGTTTATATGGACCGGGAAGTAACACGCATAGAACACCTTACGGCGGACGTAACTTTGAGTATTATTCAGAAGACCCATTCCTTGCAGGAGAGATGGGTAAGAATGAAGTTCAGGCTATGACAGACAGAGGTGTATTCGTGGTAATGAAGCACTTCGCATTGAATGACTGTGAGCAGGAGAGAATCGGACAGGCGGCGTGGTTAAATGAACAGGCGGCACGTGAAATTTACTTAAAGGCATTCCAGGCACCGGTTGAAGAAGCAGATGCAGGATTGATGATTGCTTACACACGTTGGGGAACCAGATGGTCAGGAAGTAATAAGGGCTTAATGACAGGAATCCTTCGTGAAGAGTGGGGCAAGATTGGTCTGATTATTACAGATAATGTATTAACAACCTATGTAAATGGTGTGGATGCTCTTATGGCAGGTGGTGTATCTGCATTTGACGCAATGATGCCTTATGTAGTAAATCAGCTTCCTAAGTATAAGGATGACCCTGTAATTGTAAATGCAATGGTAGAGGCTTGTCATCAGACCTTATATTCAGTTGCAAATTCAAGCGGTATGAATGGTGTAGGACCGGAAACTACGATTAAGATGTTAGAGCTTAAACTTGTGACAATCTCAAGAACTGTTGTGATTGTATTTGGATTACTCTTTGTGGTATCTCTGGTTATGTGGATTCGTAAGAGAAGTGCATTTAAGAAATCCTATGTATATAAGCCAACTCAGAAGTAAGAATAATTGAAGTAAATGACTCCCCCGCTTTCGTGGCGGGGGAATTTCAAAAGCCTAATGAAGGAGTGAGATGACGTGAGTCAGCAGTCAACAGACACTGTGAACAGAGCGAAGCTCTATCAGCTGATATTGTTTCCTTTTAATAACGGTGCTACAAATGTTTATTATGTTTTGACTTTAAATTTTATCGCATATTACGCAAATGGTGTATTGGGACTTGCCATGATGTTTGCGACAACTATGGTAACGGTAATGCGTTTGTTTGATGCAGTAACGGACCCGATTATCGGAATGCTGATTGATAAGACCAATTCTAAATTTGGTAAGTTTAGACCATATATGGTTCTTGGTAATGTAATTATGGCGATTTCGGCGGTGCTTCTTTACTTTGGTACCAGAGTGATTGCAGAGGATATGATGTGGTTAAAGTATACATTGTTTATTCTCTTTTATGCTTTATATGTAATTGGTTATACTTTCCAGACAGCCTGTACACGTTCAGGACAGACATGTCTTACAAATGACCCGAAGCAAAGACCATTGTTTACAATTTTTAATACAGTTGCAAGTTTATTGGGAATGGGACTGGTGCAGTTTTTGGCACCGATTTTGGAAGGAAAGCTTGGCGGTTACAACAGTGCAGGTTTCTTTGATTTCATGGTTCCTCTTGCAGTTGGATTATCAGCGGTACTTACTGTACTTGCGATAATTGGTATTTGGGAGAAGGACAGACCGGAGTTCTTTGGTGTTGGAGGTAATCAGGAGAAGGTGAAGATTAGAGAGTATCTTTCGATTCTTGGGGCGAACAAGGAGCTTCAGCGGCTTATGGTGGCAGGTGCAGGCTGTAAGCTGGCATTTTCCATCGCAACCAATATGACAGTGCTTTGTATGCTGTATGGAGCAATGATGGGAAGTTATAGTACACTGTATCTTCCGATGATGATTGTGGGCTATATTTTCTCTGTTCCATTTTTCCTGTTAACGGTGAATACATCGCAGAAACTGGGACAGAAGGCTTCACTGGTCCGCTATACCACAGTTGCTCTTGTTATGTATGTGGGCGTGCTGGCGCTGTTAGTGTTCTGGCAGCAGGGGAACCCTGCAACTACATTGTCAATTACCAATATTAATTTGTATACGATATTGTTTGTTGTGTTCTTTGGTATTGGATATGGTGCATACTATGCAACAGCAGATATGTCGATTCCGATGGTTGCTGACTGTTCGGACTACGAGACATATCGCTCGGGACGCTATGTACCGGGCATTATGGGAACACTGTTTAGCCTGGTGGATAAGCTGGTAAGTGCATTGGGCTCTACAATCGTAGGTGTAGCACTTGCAGTAATTGGCATTCATACTCTGCCGGACAGTACCACACCATACGCACCGGGGATGAAGGGGGTTGTTATCGTATTGTTCTGTGTGGTTCCGATGGTTGCGTGGCTTGCAACCCTGTGGGCGATGAAGGGATATAGTCTGACGGGTGCCCGCATGAAGGAGATTCAGGCAGTAAATAATACACGTAAGAAAGCAATCGGAGAGGGAATGTCTGTCGAAGAAGCTTTGGATAAATGGAAAACAATGGATGATATAAAGGGATAGAATTTTGTTAAGAGGCTTCGTGGTGAGCGGCTTGCCGGATGGCGGGCGGTTTGCTGCGAGGCTTTTTTTGGGGGGATTTTGAGGTGATTTATTTAGGAAACTACGGTAAGTTGATTGTTGTGATAGGCGAGTTTGTATATATAGAAAATAATTCTTATAAAATATACAATTTTTGCAGCAGAATGAGTAAAAATCCAATGTTTAGAAAGGGAATTGTATATATATGAAAAAATATTAAAAACATATACATAAATTATTGCTTTTTTTGTATATATGAGAAGAATAATTTTCTATATATACAAAATAAGTTTTTAAGTGGTAAAAAGGATGAGAAAACATTAAAAAATTGTATATAAATGAAGAAAAAATCCTTATATATACAATGGGAAATAGATGCAGTATACTTGAAACTTGACAATGACAAACGTATGTTTGTATAATGAAATGAGATTTGAGAAAAGTGAAGGATAGAAGGAGGGATTATATGAGTAGTGAAACGAATACAAAATCGACATTATTAAGTGAAAATGATTTGGTACCGATAGTTCCACGTCAATACATCGCCATTGACCTGAAGTCCTTCTATGCTTCTGTGGAGGCTAAAGAGAGAGGATTGGACCCGCTCAACACGAATCTGGTAGTGGCTGACCCTTCGAGGACTGAGAAGACTATTTGTCTGGCTGTTTCTCCTTCTTTGAAACGTTATGGAATACCGGGGAGAGCCAGGCTCTTTGAGGTAGTGCAGAGAGTCAGGGAAGTGAATATAGAGCGCAGGAATAAAGCAAGAGGGAGAGGCTTTACGGGACAGTCCTATCTGGCAAGTGAGCTGGATTCGGATACAGGGCTTGAACTTACCTATATAACAGCGCCTCCTAGGATGGCTTTATATATGGAGTACAGTACGAGAATTTATGATATTTATTTAAAGTATGTGGCACCGGAGGATATTCATGTTTATTCCATAGATGAGGTGTTTATGGATGTAACGCAGTATCTTGCTGTCTATAAGATGACGGCAAGAGAGCTGGCGCAGAAGATGATACAGGAGGTGTTGCAAGAGACCGGGATTACTGCAACAGCAGGTATTGGAACCAATCTTTATCTTTGTAAGGTTGCTATGGATATTGTGGCAAAGCATGTAAAGCCGGATGAAAGCGGCGTGCGTATTGCTGAGCTTGATGAGATGAGTTATAGGAGACATCTGTGGAATCATAGACCGATTACAGACTTTTGGCGTGTAGGGCGAGGCTATCAGAAGAGACTGGAGGCAGTTGGCTTATTTACTATGGGAGATGTTGCCCGATGCTCTGTTGGTGGTGAGAGGGATTATTATAATGAAGATTTGCTTTATAAGCTGTTTGGCGTGAATGCAGAGCTTTTGATTGACCATGCATGGGGCTGGGAGCCGACTACGATAGCACAGATTAAAGCATATAAGCCGAGTGTGAATAGCCTAAGTTCCGGTCAGGTATTGCAGTGCCCTTATGATTTTGAGAAGGGAAAGATGATTGTGCGTGAGATGACGGATTTGCTTGTACTTGATTTGGTGGAGAAGAGGTTGGTGACTGACCAAATGGTATTGACGGTTGGTTATGATATAGAGAATTTATCGGATGCCGGGATTCGAAAGAGCTATACAGGCGAGATTACTACAGACCATTACGGGCGTCAGGTGCCAAAGCCGGCACATGGCAGTGTGAATCTTGACAGGCAGACATCCTCTACGAAGCGGATTATGGAAGCTGTAATGGATTTGTATGACAGGATTGTAAATCCGATGCTGCTGGTGAGAAGGATTACAATAGCAGCGAACCGTTTGGTGGATGAGAGCACAGTAAAAGAACAGGGAAGCTATGAACAGTTGAATTTCTTTACGGATTATGAGGAGAGACAAAAGCAGCAGGAAGAGGAAAAGGAATCGATGGCAAAGGAACGCAGACTTCAGGAGGCGATGTTGTCTGTAAAGAAGAAGTATGGTAAGAATGCTATCTTGAAAGGAACGAATCTTCAAGAGGGAGCAATGACCATAGAACGTAATCATCAGATAGGAGGACATAAGGCATGAGTTATGATGATATCATCAATATGCCGCACCATGTATCTTCAAAGCATCCACAGATGTCGTTATTGGACAGAGCAGCGCAGTTTTCACCATTTGCGGCATTAACCGGATATGATGCAGCGATTAGGGAGACGGCAAGATTAACGGATGAGTGCATGGAGTTGGATGAGGACAGTAAGGAGCAGATGGATAGATGTTTGCAGGAGATTAAGGCGAATTTGTCACAAATGCCGATGGTTTCCGTTACTTCCTTTGTTCCTGATGAACGTAAGGAAGGTGGTTTCTATGAGACGGTGTGCGGCAGAGTGAAGAAGCTGGATGAGTATGGGGGGAGAATTGTACTCGAAGATGATACAAGTCTGGACATTGCGATGATATGTAAGCTGGAGAGGAGCTGATGCAGGTTGCTAAGGTATTTGTACCAATGATATAATTGATATAATATGTTGTACCATAATTGCAAGAATGCAGAAAGGCGGGGATAGGTATGAAGAGACGGCAGGAGAGATTATTAATTTACGTATATATTGCAATGGTGATGCTATGTTTATATCTGAATTATTGGACGATGACGGATATGGCGAATATATTGGTTAATGCAGGGCTCTTTTTGGTTGTGGGAATCATATTTGTACATGCCTTTATGTGCTTTCGCGATGTGAATAGGATAATGCAGAGTCTGGATGGTGTGTCACGGCAAATCAGGGAGGACTTTGATGAAGAACATGTTTTTTTGTGGAAACGCTATCAGGAGCAGGAAATTTGCTTTGGTGTGGCGGAATTAAATACCCGATACAAAGAATATCAGCGTGAAATGAAAAGACTTGCTGTGAATGTAGAGAATGGCTATAAGTGCAGTATTGAAGATTATATCAATCGGGATGTGATAGATAAGGCAATTGACAGAAGCATGATGAATCTTGTTGCCGGGACAATGACGGGGTTGGGAATCCTGGGTACATTTATCGGTTTGTCCTTTGGACTGCAAAGCTTTAGTACAGGAACTGCACAGGAAATATCTGACAGTATAGGTCCGCTGATGGAGGGAATCAAGGTGGCATTTCATACATCAATTTATGGAATGGTATTTTCACTATGCTTTAACTATGTGTACAGGAGAAAGCTTGACGATGCCAACCGGGCAATGGATTCTTTTTTAGAGGTGCATCAGCGGTATGTAATTCCTGATAATCGCAATGACAGTATCAATATGTTGTTGGCATATCAAAGACAGCTGTTGGAAGAGATGAGAGATATGACGGAAGGTATGGAAAAACGCATTTCACAAGAGATAAATCAAGCAATGACATTGCAGTTAGAGGGAAAAGCAGATGGCATACAGAGGAAATAAATCTGAGGATGATGAAATTTCATATTGGCTGTCTTATTCAGATATGATGGCGGCATTGTTGTTGGTTTTTGTGCTGATTATTTCGTTTACCATGCTACAATCTAAGAAGCTGTATGAGCAAAAGGAAGAGGAATTGGCTAGTCAGCAACAGATAGTCGCAGAGCAGCAGATGTTGGTAGCAGAGCAGCAGGCAGTGATGGAGATGCAGCAGGAGCAGTTGGATAAGCTGATAGGTATTCGCAGTGAAGTGGTAGAAAGCTTAAGGGATGAATTTGAGGATACCAATCTAAAGGTTTCGGTTGATGCCAAGACGGGGGCAATAACTTTTGATGCAGGAGTGCTGTTTGACTATGGTGCGTATGAGCTGAAGTCTGAGGGAGAGGCGTTTTTGAAGGAATTTCTACCCAGATATTTCCATATACTTTTAGACTCTGAGTATAAGGAATATATCGGTGAAGTGATTATTGAAGGGCATACGGATACGCAGGGAAGCTATATCACGAATCTTGAGTTGTCGCAGAAGAGAGCATACGCAGTAGCTGCTTTTTGCCTTGCAGATGAGAGTAATGTGTTACCTACTATGGACATCCATGCGTTAAGAAAGCTTGTGACTGCCAATGGTCGTTCTTATAGCAATCCTATCTATCATGAGGATGGTACGGTAAATATGGAAGCCTCCAGACGAGTAGAAGTGAAGTTTCGTTTGAAGGATGAAGATATGATTGATGAGCTGCTGACAATTATAAGTGAATAGATAAAGTGTGAAAGTCGCCGAAAGGCGACTTTTTAGTTTGATAGGAAATTCCTATCAAACTAAAAAGCAGCTCCGCGAGGATGCACACGCAAAAGCAAGGAAGATGTCGCATAAATGCGACGCTTTTGCGGCGCGGAATGTGCTTTCAGCACATTTTTATAGGAAAGTGCTCGAAAAGTCGTGGAAAGAGTGTTGCCGCCGGGCAACACTTTTTGCATAGGTATAAAAGCAAAACACTTACAAAATAACAGATAATTTGATTAAATAAATCAAAAATATATACAATTCGTAAAAAACGTTTTATAATAAAAAGTAGATTTATAGAAAGGAAGAGGTTTGGATATGAAAAATATTAGTGTAAAAATTAAAGTCATGGTACCGATATTTTTGCTTATTGTATTAGTGATTGCTTCGTGTATGGTATCGCAGGTTGGTACAACCAATATGATGGACGCCAGTGAAGAGATATCAGGTGACTATGCTGTCAGCATAGAGCAGTTAGGAGAGGTATCGGAGGCATTTGCGGATTTGCAGAGAATTGCATATGCACATTGTGTAGCACCTGATGATACAACGATGCGCTCGCTGGAATCAGAGTTGGATGATATTTATAATGAAATGCAGAGTGTGTTGTCAGAGTTTGAGAAGATGCTCGACCCGGGTAAGGAAACAGAAGAGTATCAGGAATTCCAAGCGAAAATGGGAGAGTTTTCAGATGTTTTAACAGAGATTATAACATTAAGCAGTACAAACAATGACACAGAGGCGATTGAAATTGCCAATTCACAACTGACGGCGAAGACAGAGGCAGTAGATGTTCTTCTTGAGTCGATGATTCGGGTAAATGAAGAAGGGATGGAGGCTGCTATACAGAATAATAAAGAGATGTACAATTTGGCGGCATCCAGCAGTACGATAATGCTTGTTGTTTCGCTGACAATAGGTGTACTTAGTTTGCTTGTTTGTTTTAACGGTATTGTAAAGCCTTTGAATAAGACCAGTGTTACATTGCAGAGTATTGTAGCTGATATTGAAGCCGGACAGGGCGACCTTACCAGAAGAGTGGATGTAAGTGGTAAAGATGAGATTGGCAAAATGGCAGATGCCATCAATGCTTTTATAACAGGATTACAAGGGATTACCGTAAATATTACAATGAGCTCTCAGGAGATGGATGAAATTGTGACTCATGTAGGTGATGCGGTGGAAGCTGCCAATTCAAGCTCTTGTGATGTATCTGCAACTATGGAGGAGCTTTCTGCTTCTATGCAGGAGGTAGCAGCAACCGCATCTAATGTAAATGAAAATGCTGGAGTTGTAGGAGATAATGCTAAGGAGCTTGCTACAGAATCAGAAGAGCTTGCAAGCTATTCAGTAGAGATGCAGAAGCGCGCAAGTGAACTTGAGCAGACTGCTATTGAGAACAAGAATAATACGACTCAGGTAATGGAAGGTATTTTGTCTGCATTGAAGAAAGCGATAGAGGATTCGAAGAGTGTAGAACAGATTAATGGATTAACCAATGAAATTCTAAGTATTTCATCTCAAACCAATCTGCTCGCATTGAATGCGTCTATCGAGGCTGCAAGAGCTGGAGAGGCAGGTAAGGGCTTTGCGGTAGTTGCAGATGAAATCAGACAGCTGGCAGATTCAAGCCGTGAGACAGCAAGTAATATTCAGAATATCAATAATCTGGTTACCGTGGCGGTAAAAGAGCTTATTGAGAATTCAAACACAATTGTAGATTATATTAATGAAACTGTATTACCGGATTACGATGGATTTGTTGCGAGTGGTCAGCAGTATAAAGATGACGCAACACATGTTAATGAAATCGTAGGACAGTTTAACGGTATGTCAGATAATCTTCGTCAGCTGGTGCATGAGATTGTAGATGCGATTAACGGTATTGCTTCTGCCATTGAGGAGAGTACCAATGCTGTAACTACAGCTGCAATGAATACCAATGATTTGGTAAAAGAAATCGAAGGCATTCACGATGAAATGAATCATAATAAGGAAGTGGCAAAGCAGCTGAAAGCACAGACGGATATTTTTGTGAAGCTTTAAATTGTTAGAATAAAAGAAAAGGAAGAAACAGCTGAAGTATGTTGTAAAATGTGCTTTGGCTGTTTTTTAGAATGAAGAAAATCGATATACTTTATAAATTAAGAACACACTAAAACTATAGAACGAGGAAGAATGATGTGCTATGCTTAATTATATTAAGTATAAGGAGTTAACGTGATGAGAAACAAAGTAAAAAGAGTTATTATTCTCATAATGTGTGCAGTATTATTCATACAAGGCTGTGGTAGTGTGAAGGAAGAGAAGAGACCTACATTTGAGTACTATTTTGACATGGACTATTGGAATATAATGCCATTGGAAAAGTCTTATTATCCAACGCAAGAAGATTTAGAAGCGGATATAGTTGAAACTGTTAGCGAAATAGAAGAATTATTAGGGGTGCAGGCTTGGTGGATGAATGCGGCACCAAATGCGGAGACTATAGGATTTGATGTGGATATCAGAAAGAGTGGTACTTCATTTGCATATAAGATGCCTAAGACAGACAGTTCGAGAGTAGAAGTACAGTTAATTCTAAATTTAGGTAGTGGAGTAGACGGAGCTATAGCTCATGAGTTGACACATATTATGATAGATAGTGATTTTGCATTTTCTCTTTCGTTAGAAGAAGGATTGTGTAACTATGTACAATCTCAAGTAGGTGCATATCCTGATATGGTTGAATATGGATGGGATATAGAAGAGTTTATCAAAAGATATTTAGAATATGGTATACATGTTTCTGGATTTTCATCAGAAGAAGTTCAAGAAATTGTAGATACGATAGGAGTATCTGGTTCAGGTTATCCCTATGGCAACACATCAGATAGAGCAGCGTTGTGGTATATATACAGCCAGTCATTTGTTAGCTACTTGATCAGAGTATATGGTGTTGAAAAGGTAGTAGACCTTGTAAGAAATGGTATAGATGAAAATTCATATGAAGAATACTTAGGAATATCTTTTAGTACAGTAAAGAGTGAATGGTTAGCTTACTTGGAGGCGTTGGAACCGGTTATGACAGAACAAGAGATGGCAGATGCAATGATGAGCATTCGCGTGAAATAATCAAGAAATTTTTTAACAAAATAAAAAAGGAATTCACACTTTCGCGCAGAATATTAATAATAGAGAGTGTTCATTTGGTACCTTCGAGCATATCGGAGGTACTTTTGTGTATTAGGAGCCAAACTATGACAATTCGTGAAACGTTGGAATTAATGGAAACGGACTATTTAAGTCCATATGCAACACTTAGTATGAACTCGAAGGGAAGAGCAAAGCCGGAAGCGGAGTGCGACATTCGTCCGGTATTTCAAAGAGACAGAGACAGGATACTGCATTCGAAGGCCTTTAGACGTCTAAAGGATAAGACGCAGGTGTTTCTATCACCAGAGGGAGATCATTACAGAACACGATTGACACATACACTAGAGGTTTCCCAGAATGCCAGAACCATAGCCAAGGCATTGAGACTGAATGAAGACTTGGCGGAGGCAATCGCACTGGGGCATGATTTGGGGCATACACCCTTTGGCCATGCCGGTGAGCGGGCATTGGCTGAGGTATGTCCTTTTGGATTTGAACACAATGAGCAGAGTGTGCGCCAGGTAGAATTATTGGAGAAGGAAGGCGAGGGGCTGAATCTTACATGGGAGGTAAGAGATGGTATTCGCAATCATCAGACCTCCAGTATGCCGGAGACACTCGAAGGCAAGGTGGTGCGCTATTCAGACAAGATAGCTTACACATATCATGATATGGATGATGCAGTGCGTGCGGGGATTTTAAAGGAGTCCGATGTGCCAAGAGAGATTGGAGAGGTGATTGGTTATACACCAAGAGAAAGACTGAATGCATTTATACATGATATGGTGGTGACCAGTCAGGGCACAGATGATGTGCGATTATCTGATGATGTAGAGCGTGCCATGCGTGATTTAAGACAGTTTATGTTTGATAAGGTATATAGTAATCCTGTTGCCAAGGCAGAGGAGGATAAGGCGGTCAGCCTTGTGAAGACCTTATATGAGTATTTTATGACACATACGAATGAACTGCCGAGGTTTTTCTTGGAGTTAGGCTTGGGAGGCGAGCCAAGAGAGCAGGTGGTTTGTGATTATATCAGCTCTATGACGGACAGATATGCGATAGCACTGTACGACGAGCTGTATGTACCAAAGTTCTGGATGGGTTAATTCAGAGCCATGCAGATTTATGAAATGTCGCGAATCAGCTTGCTGAATGAGAGACATTTTGATAAATCTATAGGGCGAGAAGCCCACATAAGCAAAAGGAAAGCTTCGAAGAAGCGATTTTGCGAATGGGCTCTGAATTAAGAATAAGAAAGAGGTTTTAGGATGTATTATCCGGAAGAGTTAGTAGAAGAGATTAGACAAAAGAATGATATTGTAGATATTATTTCCGGTTATGTAGGCTTGCAGAAGCGAGGAAGTAATTATATCTGCTGTTGTCCGTTTCATAGTGAGAAGACGCCGTCTTTTTCGGTGAACAGGAGCAGACAGATTTATAAATGCTTTGGCTGCGGCGAGGGTGGTAATGTCGTGACCTTTGTAATGAAGCATGAGAATTATACCTTCCCGGAGGCGATTAAGTATCTTGCCGAGAAGGCAGGAGTTGCTTTGCCGGAGGTAGAGTATTCCGAGGAGGCAAAGAGGCGAGAGAGCAGACGTCAGAGGCTCTTGGAGGTGAATAAGGAGGCTGCAAAGTTTTATTTTTATCAGCTTCGTTCCGAACATGGCATCAAGGCAAAGGAATATTTGGACAGGCGTCAGTTGTCCGAAGAGGTTCGTAAGAACTTTGGACTTGGCTACGCACCGATTAAGGGAGAGGCACTGATTGTGTATCTAAAGAGCAAGGGATTTACGGAGGACTTGATTCGTGACGTAGGACTTGCTAAAATGGACGAGCGTCGTGGCACGACCACACAGTTTTGGAACAGAGTTATGTTTCCGATTCAGGATATTAATCATAGAGTCATTGGTTTTGGCGGACGAATTATGGGAGATACTGATAGTGGGCCAAAGTATCTGAATTCGCCGGAAACGGAGATTTTTGATAAGAGCAGGAATCTTTACGGTATGAATTATGCAAGAACCGCGCGCACGGGTAACATTATTTTGTGCGAAGGTTATATGGATGTTATAAGTATGCATCAGGCAGGCTTTACGCAGGCAGTTGCGTCCCTTGGTACAGCATTTACACCGGGACAAGCCAATCTCATTAAGAAGTATACCAAGGATGTTTTGCTGGCATATGACAGTGACGGTGCAGGTGTAAAGGCAGCTCTTCGAGCTATCAGGATATTGAAGGATGCAGGATTATCCGGTAAGATAATCGACATGTCGCCTTATAAGGACCCGGATGAATTTATGAAGAATCTGGGCAAAGAAGCATTTCAGGATAGGATTGACCACGCGGAGAACTCCTTTATGTTTGAGATTCGTATGCTGGAGCGTGAGTTTAATATGAACGACCCGGAGGAGAAGACGAATTTCCATAATCAGATAGCAAGAAAGCTATGTGAGTTTGCAGAGGATGTGGAGCGTGAGAACTATATCGCGGCGGTTGCGGACAAGTATCATATCGGCTTTGATAATCTAAGGAAGCTGGTGGTGAATACGGCGGCCAAGACAGGCGGCTATGCGGTAGTTCCTGAGAGACCTAAGTCAGGGATTCAAACCAAGAATACGCCTGAAGAGAATGTAAAGAAGGCACAAAGACTTCTTCTTACATGGATTACAGATTATCCGCAGCTGTATCCGAAGATTAAGCAGTATGTGACACCGGCCGACTTTACGATAGAGCTGTATGCCAAGGTGGCAGAGAGGATGTTTGCGGACATCGAGAATAATTGTTTCAATCCGGCGGGCATTATTAATATGTTTGCGGATGAAAAGGAGCAAAGCGAAGCTGCTTCCCTGTTTACAACCAAGCTTGAACAGCTTGAGAGTGACCAGGAGAGGGAGAAAGCTTTTCATGATATATTAGTCAGCGTAAAACGTAACAGCTTTGAATATTACTCATCAAGAATGGGAGTGGATATTACGGCGCTTAATAAGGTTATCGAGGGTAAAAAAGCGCTGGAAGAGCTAAGCAGAAAGCATATATCAATGGATTAGGGTAATGATAAAGATATGGAGGATTGACCAAAATGGATGAAAACACACAAGCAAAATTTGAAGCGAAGCTTAAGGAGTTATTAGCTGTCGCAAAGAAGAAGAAGAATGTATTAGAGTATACAGAGATTAGTGATTTCTTCAAGGATATTCCGTTAGAGGATGATTCCTTTGAGAAAATCTTAGAGACGTTAGAGCAGAACAACGTTGACGTACTTCGTATTACAGAGGAAGAGGATGACCTTCCGGATGAAGAGCTTCTTTTGAGTGATGAAGATGACGTGGATATGGAGACGATTGACCTCTCTGTTCCTGACGGAATCGGTATTGAGGACCCTGTCAGAATGTATTTAAAGGAAATTGGTAAGGTTCCGCTGTTAAGTGCAGAGGAGGAGATAGAGCTTGCTAAGAGAATGGAGGTAGGGGATGAGGATGCGAAGAAGCGTCTTGCAGAGGCTAACCTTCGACTGGTAGTAAGTATTGCTAAGAGATATGTTGGACGTGGAATGCTTTTCCTTGATTTGATTCAGGAAGGTAATCTTGGTTTGATTAAGGCTGTTGAGAAGTTTGATTACCGTAAGGGTTATAAGTTCTCTACTTATGCGACATGGTGGATTAGACAGGCTATCACAAGAGCGATTGCAGACCAGGCAAGAACTATTCGTATTCCTGTTCATATGGTAGAGACGATTAATAAGCTCATTCGTGTCAGCAGACAGCTCTTACAGGAGCTTGGCCGTGAGCCATCTCCGGAGGAGATTGCAAAGGAGATGAATATGCCTGAGGATAGAGTTCGTGAGATTTTAAAGATTTCCCAGGAGCCTGTATCCCTTGAAACACCTATCGGTGAAGAGGAAGACAGCCATTTAGGTGACTTTATTCAGGATGATAATGTACCTGTACCTGCGGATGCTGCGGCATTTACGTTACTTAAGGAGCAGTTAGTAGAGGTGCTTGATACATTAACAGACAGAGAGCAGAAGGTATTAAGACTTAGATTTGGTCTTGATGACGGACGCGCAAGAACTCTTGAAGAGGTAGGTAAGGAGTTTAATGTAACAAGAGAGCGTATCAGACAGATTGAGGCAAAGGCACTTCGTAAGCTCCGTCACCCATCCAGAAGCCGCAAGCTGAAGGATTATTTGGATTAAAGGGGAAATGTAGATGCTATTATCAGATAGAATGCAGGCAGTTGCGGGCTTGGTAGAGCCTTGTGACTGCATGGCAGATATCGGCTGTGACCATGGATATGTTTCCATGGAGCTGATTCGCAGAGGTGTCTGCAAGAAAGTAATAGCCATGGACGTTAACGCAGGACCTTTACATCAGGCTAAAAGTAATATTCGTGATTATGAAATGGAAGAATATATAGAGACCAGACTTTCAGATGGTGCAGAAGCATTAATGCCGGGCGAGGCAGACGGAATTGTCTGTGCCGGTATGGGGGGCAGATTAACGATTGCTATTCTGATGAAGGGTATGGCTCTTATTCAGGACATGAAACAGTTGATTCTACAGCCTCAGTCAGAGATTGATGAGGTAAGAGGCTTCTTAAGGGAAGCAGGATTTATAATTGATAAAGAGGATATGGTATGTGAGGATGGCAAATACTATCCGATGATGCATGTGATTCCTGGAGGCTTTGGCAAACAGGAGAAGCAGATTGCAGATAATCTTTCCGGAGTTAAGAGGACATCAAAGGATGATAAGGAACCACCTGCTATATCTGATATATCAAAGGAAGAAGCAGAGAAGCTCAAAAGGGTGAAGGATTTGTATGGTCCGTACCTTTTGGAGACGGCACATCCGATTCTGAAGCAGTATCTGCTGTGGCAGAAAGAGAATTTGGAGAATATCAGAGTCAATCTGATGAATCAGCCAAAGCCCAATGCCAGACAGCAGTATCGGATACTGGAGCTGGAGACAGCACTGAGTGATATTGTATTTTGCTTATATAAATACTGGAGGGTCTAATGATGAAATGTTACGAGATTATGGAAAAGCTGGAAGGACATTCTCCTGTTGCTTATGCGGAAGACTGGGATAATGTTGGCTTACTTGCGGGAAGACCGGATAAGGAAGTAAAAAGTATATATATTGCTCTGGACGCTACGGATGATGTGATAGAGGAGGCGGTCTGCTTACAGGCGGACCTGCTTTTGACGCATCATCCTCTTATTTTTTCAAAGCTAAGAAGCGTTACAACAGAGCATTTTATCGGAAGAAGAGTGTATCAGCTTTTGAGAAATGACATATGCTATTATGCTATGCATACGAACTTTGATGTGATAGGAATGGCAGATGCGGCAGCAGATGCTATGGAGCTGAAGCACAGACAGGTGCTGAACGTGACACATGCCGATACCTTAGGCTCTGAGGGATGCGGACGTTTTGGAAAGCTGACTCATAAGATGATGCTGAAGGATTGTGCCCAGCTTGTGAAACAGCGATTCCAAGTGCCAAATGTTCGGGTATATGGCGATTTGAATGAAGTGGTAGAGATTGCGGCGGTGATGCCCGGTTCCGGCGGAAGCTATTTGAAGGAGGCTTTACAGGTTGGAGCGGATGTCATGATTACAGGTGATATTGACCACCATGAGGGAATTGATGCAGTCGCACAGGGAATTAGTATTATTGATGCAGGTCACTATGGAATTGAGAAGTTGTTCATTCCATATATGCAAGACTGGGCAAAGAGAGAGCTTCCCGGAGTAACAGTACATTGTGCGAAGTATCAGGAACCGTTTGTTGTAATATAGAAAGGATGGATGGGGAATGGAAAAAAATTATATGGTTAAGATTGGGGATGTTACAAGGGAATATCCACAGGGAACAACCTTTGAGGATATTGCAAAGGAATATCAGAAGGATTATGAACAACCGATTGCACTGGTGACACGCAACGGTAAGATTCGCGAGCTGTTTAAGAGAGTTGATAAGGATTGTGAAGTAGAGTTTATTACGCTGGCAGATGATATTGGTCATAAGACCTATGTCAGAACAGCGACGATGATATTAATGAAGGCAATCACAGAGGTGGTAGGTCAGGATAAAATCAAAATGATTAAGATGGAGTTTGCCATCGGAGAAGGCTATTACTATTCCAAGCATGGAGATTTTGAATTGACCCAAGCGCTTGTGGATAAAATCAAGGCGAAGATGCAGGAGTATGTGGATAAGGACCTGCGTATTATGAAGTCATCTATGTCACTGGATGATGCCAATGAGCTTTTTGAACAGCAGAAGATGTACGATAAGATTAAGTTGTTTCGATATCGCGGCAGGTCAACGGTGAATGTTTATAATCTTGACGGTTATTATGATTATTACTATGGTTATATGCTTCCTAGTACCGGTATGATGAAGTACTTTGATTTATTACTTTATGAGAACGGCTTTATCTTAAATCTGCCAAAGAAGAGTGCACCGGATAGATTACAGGAGTTTAAGCCTCTGCCAAAGCTTTTTGGTGCAATGCAGACGGCATCTGATTGGGGATTGAAGCTTGGAATTGATGCAGTCGGCGATTTAAATGCACAGATTCGTGATGGTAAGTTTAATGAGCTTGTGTTAGTACAGGAGGCTTTACAGGAGAGCCGTATCAGTGAGATAGCTGCGGACATTGTTTCAAGAAAAGGCATTAAGTTTGTTATGATAGCAGGTCCGTCTTCTTCAGGAAAGACTACTTTCTCTCACAGATTATCTGTACAGCTCAGGACACATGGTTTGGTACCGCATCCGATTGCAGTTGATGATTATTTTGTAGATAGAGAATTGACACCACGTCAGCCAAACGGCGATTATGATTTTGAGTGTCTTGAAGCGATTGATACCAAGAAGTTTAATGAAGATATGATGGATTTGCTTGCGGGCAAGAGAGTAGAGCTTCCAAAGTTTAACTTTGTAACGGGTAAGAGAGAATACAAGGGTAATTTCAAGCAGCTTGGTAAGGATGATGTATTAGTTATTGAGGGAATTCATTCTCTGAATGACAAGATGTCCTATGCGCTGCCGGCAGAGAGTAAGTATAAGATTTATATCAGCTGCCTTACTACCTTGAATATTGATGAGCATAACAGAATTCCAACCACGGACGGAAGACTGCTTCGTAGAATGGTGCGTGACGCGAGAACACGTGGTGCCAGTGCGAAGCGTACCATCCAGATGTGGCCGTCTGTCAGACGTGGTGAGACGGAGAATATTTTCCCGTATCAGGAGAGTGCGGATGCCATGTTTAATTCGGCATTGATATATGAGCTTGCAGTATTGAAGCAGTATGCGGAACCGTTGTTGTACAGTATTGAGCCGGGAGAGCCGGAGTACTTTGAGGCGGTACGTTTATTGAAGTTTTTAAGCTATTTTTTGGGTGTCAGCACAGAGGACCTGCCTAAGAATTCTATTGTACGGGAGTTTGTTGGCGGTAGCTGCTTCCAGGTGTAGGTAAGTGTTTGGCTTTGTGAAAAGAGGGATATGTATGAAAAGACAATGCCTAATCGTTTGCTTGTGTACGGTGCTTATGTGTGGAATGGCAGGGTGCAGAGTGTCAGATGATGAAGGCACTCTGTCATCAGATATTGCGACAGAAGATTTCGAGATAGAAACGATGCAAGGGAATTTGAATGAATTTCTGCGATACGAAACTTCAAATAAGATACCTATAACAGATAATGATGCCGTATATGCGCAGGATGATGATTTAGAGGTTGTTACGATGTATCTTACGGTACAGCAGGGACGTGAGGTTGATGGAACCAATCACACCTGGGAAGAGGTGAATCAGTATTCGGCATACTACTATGATACGCTGGGAATAGAGCGTTATATGGTAGAGGGAGTGTTGCAGGTAGGCGATGAGAATGGACCTGTAGAAGGGGAATATGGGTACTATGCGATGTCACCGAATGTAACAGTTTCCATACGAGGACAGACATCTACAAACCGTGAGCATAAGAATTATAAAATCAGCATTATGGACGGCAAAGGCAGTTATAAGAATCAGAAGGTAATTAATTTAAATAAGCATACAGGTGAGCTTTTACGATATCGCAATAAGCTTTGCTTTGATTTGATGGAAGAACTGCCGGGAATGATGAGTGCAAGAACGCAGTTTGTACATTTATATGTAAGAGACCTGACGCAGAGTGATAAGGCCGCTTTTGTGGATTACGGCTTATATACACATGTGGAACAGATTAATAAGACTTATTTAGAGAGTCATGGACTGGATAAGGATGGACATTTGTATAAGATTAATGAGTTTGAATTTTATACATATGAAGATGTAGTTATGCTCTCGGGAGACTCTGATTATGACGAGAAAAGGTTTGAAGAGCGGATAGAGATTAAGGGTGATGCTGACCATGAAAAGTTGGTTCGGATGCTGGAAGAATTAAATGATATGACGATACCTATTGAAGAAACTTTTTCCAAGTGGTTTGATGAGGAGAATGTGTTTTCGTGGTTGGCATTTCATATATTAATGGGTAATAAAGATACGCAGTCCAGAAATGTTTTCCTTTATAGTCCGTTGAATGTGGATAAGTGGTACTTTATTTCTTGGGATAATGATGGTGCGTTGTTTAGGACCGAGTATGCGTTAGCAGGAAAAAAGAACGGTTTGGAATGGGAAAACGGTATCAGTAATTACTGGGGAAATGTACTGTTTCGAAGAGTGCTTAAGTCGGAGGATTATCGACAGAAGCTTCATACCAAGATAGAAGAGTATCGTAGTCTGCTTACCGAGGATATGCTACAGGATAGGATAGCCGGATATGAGAGTGTGGTATATCCTTTTATCAGCAGATATCCGGATATCGAAAGCCTGAATGGTACGTTAAAGGAGCGGCAGACGGTGTATGAGAATCTTGCTTCTGAGATAGAGACAAATTATCAGGAGTATCTGGCAAGTTTGGAGAAGCCGATGCCATTTTTCATCGGTGTCCCATTGGTTACGGAAGCCGGAATCTATGTGAATTGGGATGTGGCATATTCATTTTCGGGAGATTTTGTCACATATACGGTGGAGTTAGATGATGATTATACTTTTGATACGCCGATTTATCAGGCAGAAGGAGTTTTACCCGGAATAACAATTTCACAGGAGCTTGAGGCCGGAAAGTATTTCATACGTGTGAAAGCGACAGATGAATCGAATGATGAACAGTATGCTTTTGATTATTATTTAAGTGATGACGGTAAAGAGTATGGAGTAAAGAGTTTTTACCTTACCAAAGATGGGCAGATTCTTGAAGAAACATATATAGAAGAGTAGGTAAGGCTTGAGCGTATTTTGCACTTGATTAATTATTGTAGAAAGTATATAATGAATCGGCAAGTGTGGCAAATAATCGCGGCCTCACGTAAGTGAGGGTGAGGAAAGTCCGGGCTTCATAGGGCAGGATGCCGGATAACGTCCGGTGGAGGTGACTCCAAGGCCAGTGCAACAGAAATATACCGCTTAGTTTACTAAGTAAGGGTGGAAAGGCAGTGTAAGAGACTACCGCCTCTAAGGTAACGAGGAGGGCACATGTAAACCCCATCCGAAGCAAGACCAAGTAGGAAACGATAGGTTTGCCCGACCTGTTTTCAGGTAGGTCGCTTGAGGCTATCGGTAACGATAGTCCTAGATAGATGATTATTCGCGCATCGGGAGACTGATGACGCCGACATAACCCGGCTTATCGCTACGCTTGTATTATCATGTAAAAAAGACCTGTTTTACAGGTCTTTTTTGCTATAAAGAATTACGTGAATATTGCTACAGGACTTAGAAACATTGTGTTTAAGTTAAAAATTTACAAAAGGTGCGTAGTGGATACTGACTTTGATATCCTGATTATAATTTCCGAACCCTTTGCCAAATATAGTTAAACCGCCAACGTGTTGAGAGTCAGATTCTACAGCCATACGAAAGCGTAATTCACTTCTAAAATCGAGATTCAGATTATCAATTGTCACATCCGATATCTTCCAGCCATCAATAAATGTACCGCGTTTGTTGATAAGCAGTAACTTTAATAATCCATACTGATTCCAAATAGGTAACCACCAGTCAGGAGTATACAGTCCACGGGAATCACCAAAATCGCCCGGAGACAGCCAGGAACCTATACAGGTATCGTTGAGATAAAAACGAATATCGGAAGGCCATTCATTGTTTATTCCGGGAGCCTCAGAGCTTAACTCACAGGAAATGGACAACTGTGTAATCTTTTGGTTGGCCGGAATAAAGTTTGGAATATTATATTCTACAAAGCCTTCTGAAAACCAGAGAATATCAGCACTATATCTGTCTGGATGATTGAAATAACGTGGGTCGTCGATTTCGCCAATCATATTTTTATCAGAAGCAAGTCCGCATGTAGGGAATACTTTGTAGTTGGTATAGTGTCCGACCTTCACTTCTGTATTGTAGATATTTTTTAAATCAACTTCCTTTTCCATATCAATCAATATTTTGTCAAGATGAACGGAATATGCCTTTTGATTACCATGTCCGGTTGAATCATTAGCAACAGTAATAAGTCCGCAGCTTTCCAACTTCTTAATGTGTCCGGTCAAAGCACCATTAGAAATATTTAGCTGAGAAGCCAGTTCGTTCATACTGATATTATTATTCTCCAGCAATATATTTAGCAAATCGAGGCGGACTTCGGATGCCAGTGCTTTGTATATCTCAAGTCCGTCCTTTAAAGATGTAATATGTAACATGATTAACCTCCTGAGTGAAGTTATAGATAGTTTATAAAAAAAGTATATTGAAAAAAAATGTAAGAGTCAATTCAATAAATTATTTTGAGAGGATTGATTTGGATAAAATAGTTAATTTAAAAGTGAAATGCACAGAAGTATATAAAATACTTTAAAAAAATATACCATTACATACATTTATCAAAGTAATTTAGATAAACTTAAAATAATTTAGGTTTTTCTATTGACATTGTATACTGTAACATGTAAAATCACGGTTGTAAGGGGCAAAGTTGACATAAGGAATGAAAAAGGATTATGTGATTTTGTACACTTGTAACAAATAGTTTTTATGGGAGGATTATCATGAAGAAGAGAGTATTGGCAACTTTATTGAGCGTTGCATTAACAGGCTGTATGCTCACGGGCTGTGGCGACAAGACAGCAGAGACTACTACCAGTGCAGAGGATACAGCGGCTGGTGAGGAAGCGGTTGCAACAGAAGAAGAGATTCCGACATCAACATTTGGTGACCCAAATGGAACACATTTGGATATGTGGACCTTTGTTGAGATTCATGGACAGCATTATGGAAATATGGTTGAAATCTGGAATGAGCAGAATCCGGACAAAACCATTGAAATTACATGTACTACATATCCATATGCAGATATGCATACCAAGTTACTTACATCTTTAACAGCTGGTACAGGTGCACCTGATATTTGTGATGTTGAGATTGGACAGTTCCCTAATGTTGTAGCAGGATTGGATACATGGTTATTGCCACTGAATGATGCTGCAGCACCTTATCTAGATACTATGGTTCCTGCAAGAATGGATGTATATGCAGGTTCAGATGGAAATTATTACGGAGCGCCATATCATGTAGGTGCATTTGTAATGTACTATAATCTTGCAGTGCTTGAAGAGGCTGGTATTACACAGGCAGATGTTGATGCTGTTGTAACATGGGATGATTATGCAGCATTAGGCGAAAGATATTTGGAAGCAATCGGTCGTCCGGAAGGCAAGTATTGGACATGTGTTGATACAGCAGGTGTTGACTGGCAGTGGATTGCGATGGCAGAGTACGGTGATGATTGGACAGGTGGCTTTGACGGCAAGGCAAATGTTCAGCTTGAGTCAGTTCGCAAGATGTTGACTATGGAAAAAGAGTGGTTAGATAGTGGATTAGCTCAGGTTTCACCAGATGGTCATGTGGATTTAGAGGCCGGTTTCCAGAATATCTTAGACCATAATATTGTTTCATTCCCTAAGGCAATGTGGTACATGAGCAGATTTACAAACTATATGCCGGAGGAAAAGGGTAACTGGTATATTGCAAAGTGTCCTGTATTTGAAGAAGGTCAGCCATGTTCCGTTGGTGTAGGTGGTACCGGTACAGTTGTAACACAGCAGTCTGCTAATAAAGAATTGGCAGCAGAATTCCTTTGCTGGGCAAAGATGTCTAACGAAGGTGAGCAGCTTATTTGGGATAATTTAGGATTTGATGTATGTAATACAGTATTATGGAACGATGATAAGTTTGCACATGATGATAACAATCAGTACAATGCATTCTTTAGAAATTACCCATACGACGTATTATATGAAATCAGAAATGATATTGGAAAAATTTACTCAGTTGCAATTAGTCCAACAATTAATGAGCAGATGTGTAATGTAACACTCAATGACATTTTTGAAAATGGTGTTAGTGTTGACGATGCATTGCAGGCAGCTCAGGATGTTATAGATTTAGAGCAGTAAATGTATACAAGGGGATTGCGCATACAATCCCCTTTTTCTATGTTTACTACGGAAGGAAAAGGTAGTGTATATGAATAAAGTAAGAAAGCTGTTTTATTCAAAAAAGGTGGCACCGTATGTATTTGTGTGTCCTTTCATATTAAGCTTTATGTTTTTTTGGATATATCCTTTGATTAGTACCGGTATGATGAGTTTCCAAGATATTACACCTACCGGAACAGACTGGATAGGATTTAACAATTATAAGAAGTTGGTGAAGGATACCGTATTTCATACAGCGATATTGAATAGCTTTGAGTATATGGCATTAACATTGGTTTTATTAATTCCATTCCCGATGCTGTTTGCTGTTTTGATAGATTCAAGATTGGTTAAGGCAAAAGGCTTTTGGAAGGCCTGCCTGTATGTGCCGGCATTAACTTCTGTTGTTATTTCAGGTACTTTATTCCGACTCATGTTTTCAGAATATCCAACAGGCCAAATGAATATGTTGACTTCTGCGTTGGGATTGGGAACCTTTAAGTGGTTGAAGATGAAAGCAACCGGACTTTCTGCGCTGTTAATTGTATGTTGCTGGCGTTGGACGGGAGTTAATATGTTGTATTTTATTTCAGGATTAAAGGCAATTGATACATCCTTATATGAGTCAGCGGATATTGATGGTGCGTCAGCATGGCAGAAGTTTAGATATGTGACGGTTCCATTATTAAAGCCAACAATTATATATGTAATTACAATCAGTGTATATGCAGGACTTTCTATGTTTATGGAATCATATATGCTGTGGGCAGGACCGGATTCACCTAACAATATCGGTCTTACCATTGTAGGATATCTATATAAGCGTGGTATTACCAAGAATCAGCTAGGCTATGGAAGTGCTGTCGGAATTGTACTTTTGGTAATTGCATTGGCTATTAACATGGTTCAGCTGATTATGAATGGAACATTTAAAAAGGAGGAAGATTAGTATGGCAAATAAATCCTCTAACCCAAAAGAAGGAATGGGAATGACAATGAAAAGAAGGATATTTAGTGTATTGGCAACAGCATGGTTTGCAGCACTGTCCTTTATTATTGCTTTTCCGCTTGTGGCTGGTCTGATTGCTTCTTTTAGACCAGGAACAGAGCTGATACGTCGAGGCTTAAGTATTGATTTGGACTTTAGTACGATGACGTTAGATAATTACAAATACTTATTTGGAAATAACGTTGATTCACAAAGATACTTTATGTGGTTTAAGAATAGCTTGATTTTAACTTTCGTATCTGTTGTGCTTACGTTGATTGTTTGTTATTTCGTGGCATATGGATTAAGTATGTATGAATACAAGTTAAAAAATCTACTTTTCTTTCTTGTAATTGCTACAATGATGGTTCCGTTTGAGATTTTAATTCTTCCTTTATATAAGGAGATGATTACGCTAAAATTAATTGATACAATGGCTGGTGTTATTATGCCGGGAATCTGTAGTGCGTCAACAATCTTTTTCTTTAGACAGTATATGATAGGGTTGCCCAAGGAACTGTTGGATGCAGGAAGAATTGATGGTGCAACAGAGTATGGAATTTGTATTAAAATCATGTTACCAATCACAAAGCCTGCTTTTGCAGCGATGTCAATTCTGTGTGCTATGGGAGCTTGGAATAATGTATTGTGGCCAATGCTGGTATATCGTAGCGCAGAAAAGTTTACGCTTCCGATTGGTTTAAATACACTATTAACACCATATGGAAATAACTATGATGTTTTGATTGCAGGTTCTATGTTTGGTATTATACCTGTATTTATTGTATTCTTATGCTTCCAGAAGTATTTTATTGAAGGCTTAACAGCAGGTGCAGTAAAGGGCTAAAATGATTTAGAGATAGAGAGGATAGTGAAGATGGGTAATATTCAAGAAATGAAAATTGAGCATGGTAACAGACAAATAGATGGTATTTTCTATGCACCCAATGAAGAGGGTCAGTATCCTGTCGTCATTTTTAGTCATGGATATAATGGACACAAAAACGATTTTGACAGTACTGCGAAGTATTTGATGAGTCAGGGGATTTGTTCATTTACATTTACTTTTACGGGTGGTTCAACAAGAGACGAGAGTGGCATGCCAACGACTGCGATGACTTTATTTACAGAGATGGAGGATTTGCAGGCGGTGATTTCTTTTGTGAAAGGACTTGAACAGGTGGATTCTTCTAATATATTTGCTTTTGGCGGAAGTCAGGGTGGTTTGGTAACTGCCCTGACTGTTGATGATATGTCTGAACACATCAAAGGCATGATTCTTTTATATCCGGCATTTTGTATTGCTGAGAACTGGAATAAACGATTTCCTAAGCTGGAGGATATTCCTGAAGAAGAGGAACTTTGGGGAATGAAGCTGGGAAGAGGATTTTTTGAAAGCATACATGGATATGATGTATACAAACATATAGGAAAATATAGAAACAATATACTGGTTATGCACGGAGACAAGGACCCGATTGTAGATATAGAATTTAGTCAGAGGGTAATGAACATTTATTCTAATATGCAATTGGAAGTTTTCAAAGGTGAAGGGCATGGATTCTCTTTGGAAGCGACCAAACGTATGTCAGAGCTGCTTGGAAGGTTTGTAAAGGAAAATATTTAAGGTGATAGATATGTTAAAGAAATTCTTAGATGTTGACAAAGAGTATTATCAGTCGTGTAAAAATGCAGGAACACTGCAGAGAATATATTATTCGACAAACACATATGATGAAGAAGCTAAAAGGATAGAGAAGAATGCGTTGGTTTATCTTCCGTATGGTTATGGAAAGTCTGAGGAAGCATATGATGTATTTTACCTAATGCATGGTGGCGGAGGAAACTCTGATGAAATATTTGGAGGTTTGGAAGCAAAAACAGATTTGAAAAATATTTTAGACAATATGATTGAACAAAAGCTGATAAAGCCTTTGATTGTGGTTACACCTTCCTTCTATTATGAGGGATGCACAGATGCATTGACAGTACGTAAAGAGGCAAAAGAATTAACACAGAATTTTCATCATGAGTTAGTAAATAATCTTATTCCGACGATTGAAAGCTTTTTCTTAGCAAAGACAGGCAGAGAGCATAGGGCATTTGGCGGCTACTCCATGGGAGCAGAGGCAACGTGGAATGTATTTGCAAAATGTCTGGATGAATTTAAGTATTTTTTGCCAATGAGCGGAGACTGTTGGGCTGTGAAGATACAGGGAGGAGAGCTCTGTCCGAAGGAAACAGTGGATTATTTGGAAAATGCGATTGTAAAAGCCGGCAAGGCTACAGAGGATTATCGCATATTTATATGTGTAGGAGATAATGGAGTAGCGTATCAACCGCTCAATACGATGGTGCAGGAGATGCGTTTGCGAAAACAAAGTTTTGTATTTGGGCAGGGATTTCAGAATAGTAATGTAATATATTGTGTAGCAGAAGGCGGAGAACATACATATGAATATTGCTACAAATATATATGGAATGCTTTACCTTATTTCTTTAAGAAATAGGTTTTGAGGAGAAAAGATGAAAAGAAATATAAGAAAAAGAGTAATAGAATTAATAATGACAGGTATCGTGCTGGGGGCAGTGGGATGTGCCCAGAGTGTAGAAACTGTCAAAACAGATGATTATGTGGAGTTTACTCAGGATGTTAAAACAGAGGAGACTTTGGCAGAGAGTGCGAAAGTAGAGAAGGAAAGTGAAACCGAGCAGGTACAGCAGCAGATACAAGGAAACAAAGCTCTTGCAGAAGGAAATATTATGAGAGCTTCGGTACATGACCCATCAATCTTTCGAGAAGTAGATGAGAATGGTAACGTAATGTATTATGTATTTGGAACACATATTACTACGGCAAAGTCAGAAAATCTGGTAGACTGGACTGTATTTACGAATGGCTATCAGAGACAGAATAATACGCATTATGGAGATTTGTCTGCAAATTTAAGCGAGTCATTTGAGTGGGCCGGCGAGGATGATGCAGATTGTAAGGGTGGCTATGCAGTATGGGCACCGGATGTAGTGTACAATGAGAACTATGTGAATGAAGATGGAAGTACAGGAGCATATATGATATATTACTCTGCTTCTTCTACATATTGCCGTTCTGCTATCGGATATGCTGTAGCGCAGGAGGTAGAGGGTCCTTATACTTATAAGGGAACATTGGTTTATTCCGGATTTACGCAGGTAAGTGCAAAGGATAATCGAAGTGATGTTGATAAGATTTGGACGAATACCAATATTGATGAGCTGATGGCAGAAGGACGAATAGAGGGCGATTACAATACTGTCTGGGGTACGGACAGATATAACACGGATTATGCGCCAAATGCAATTGACCCTACGATTTTTACCGATACAGAAGGTAAAATGTGGATGTGTTATGGTTCGTGGTCTGGTGGTATTTATTTATTGGAAATAGACCCTAAGACAGGAGATGCAATTTATCCAGGCAAGGATGGGATGACTGAGGATGGAAGAGTTATAGACAAATATTTTGGTACCAGAATCGCAGGTGGTCATACGATTTCCGGCGAAGGTCCATATATTTTATATGATGAAGAAACAGGGTATTATTATTTATATACTACCTACAATTACTTAGATTCAGTAAGTGGATATAATATGCGTTTGTTCCGTTCTAAAGTTCCGCAGGGACCATATTTGGATGCAGTAGGAAATAATGCAGTATTTGAATCAGCGGCTACAAATCAGTATCAGATAGGTATTAAGGTAATGGGAAATTATTCTTTGTCAAATGTAAATAAAGGATATCGTTCACCAGGACATTGTTCAGCTTTTGTTGATGCGGATGGCCAAAGATATTTGATTTATCATACAAGATTTGAAAGTGGCGGCGAGGCATTTGAGGTTCGTGTGCATCAGCAGTTTATGAATGAAGAAGGCTGGCCTGTAACTGCAGTATTCGAGAATAGAAATGATACTATTGCAGAGAATGGTTATGCTCAAGATGAGATAGTTGGAGTATATGAATTTTTAAATCACGGAACAGGTTCTGATGGGGCAGGCGTAAGAACTCCGGATATCGTGATTCTTTTAGAAGACGGAACGATTAGCGGTGATTATACGGGTACATGGATGCAGAAGGATAACAGTTATCTTGCAACATTTGAGATAGATGGAATTGTTTATAAGGGTATATTCTTTAAGCAGCATGACGAATTAACTCCAAGTCAGCCGGTTATGACATTTTCAGCAATCGGTTCCAATAATGAGACAATC
>SVFJ01000160.1 GCA_015056925.1 Lachnospiraceae bacterium
GAGCTTCATGAGCATATTAAGGAGAAGCATCCTTTTTAGGGGCAGTTCCAAAATGTTTCTTATAAGCACGGTAGAAGGCGGAATAATCCTGATAGCCGCACAGGGAAGCTGTCTCCTTAGCAGAAATGCCGCTTTGCAGCATAGCCTTGGAAGCAACCAGTCTTTTGATGAGAATATAGTTTCCAATAGAGGTTGAGGTGTAAGTCTTAAATAAATTGCTTAGATGCGTACGGGAGATATAGAATCTCTTGCACAAATCATCGGTTGTGATGCTGTCGAATAAGTGCTCATTGATATAAGCCAGAACATTGCTGACAACGGGATGTGTTGCCGGCAGAGGAGCCGGGGATGTAGCGCTGCGATTCAGGATATGAATTTCAGTGAGTATGGTAAGAAGATTGATGATTACGGAAAGCCTTTTTCCGTAGTCATCAGTTTTTGACTGTAGAGCAATCGTTTGAAAGCTATTTTTTATAATATCCTGCTTAGCGGCATTTAAGGGATAAAAGTTGTTTTGTCCCAAGGGCCTTTTCTCAAAGGGCAACAGGAGCTCTTTCTTAGGGTCAAGCATAGAAATCGTATCAGGATAGAAATGCAAAATAATTCTTTCATAAGGCTCTTTGTTACTTAGCTTGGTATAGTGGGCTTCGTTGGAACGGATGATGTATATGGAGTCTGCCAGCAAGGGATATGTGGTTCCTTCGATGCTAATCACACCATCCCCTGAAATCAAATAATAGATTTCATAGATTTCATGAGCATGCATACCGAATTCATGGGAAAAAGGCGGTACGTCTTTGTTATGATGATAGAGCAGTTGAGAATCCTTATAATAATCAATGTATTGCATGACAGTTATCTCCTTTTGAAACCATATATAATAATATATTATGACAGAAGTGAACAAAATGCAATGAATATGGGCTTAAATGCAATTATCATTGTAAATATAACGGTGTATAGTAGAGATATACTGTGAATAGGGAGGCAAGTGTATGAAAAACTTTGTTTTAGAAAGAAATCAGGAAGTGAAGCTTTATCTGGCAGAGAGCGAGAATACCGCAGTGCAGATTGCTGTGAAAAACTTCTGTCAGGATATAGAGAAGATATGTGGGGCAAAGGTTTGTATCACCCATGATAAGGAGCATGCCAAAATCATCGTAGAAACTGTGCAGGAGAAGAATGCCCATAAGGAGTTATTAGATCTAGAGGATAATCTTCGCTGGGAGGCATATTCCATAAAGGTTACTGCTGGGAAGCTGTACATAGCAGGTGCGGACAGACGAGGAACGATATACGGTATCTATGAGCTGAGTAATATGTGGGGTGTTTCTCCTTGGTACTGGTTTGCAGATATTCCGGTAAAAAGAAAGCAGTCCATCTGTCTTCCGGACGGTTTTTCAAAGGTGGATTATCCGTCCGTGCAATACAGAGGCATTTTCATCAATGATGAAGAGGAGCTGGAAGCATGGGCGATTGAATACATGAAGGAAGAGACCATTGGTCCGAAAACCTATGAAAAAATCTTTGAGTTTCTCTTACGATTAAAGGCAAATTATATATGGCCTGCCATGCATGTCAATGCATTTAATATGGATAAGGAAAATGGCCGACTTGCCAATGAAATGGGAATGGTAGTAGGAACCTCTCATTGCGATATGCTGCTTAGAAGTAATCAGAATGAATGGAAGCCTTGGATTCAGGAGAAGGGCTATGAAGGGGCAGAATATGATTATTCCATAGAAGGGCGTAATCGGGAAATTGTACAGGAGTATTGGAGAGAAAGTATTTGGCAGAATAAAGATTATGAGGTTTGCTACACCGTGGGAATGCGTGGAATTCATGATAGTGGCTTTGTTACTCGTGCTTTGTCAGAGAAAAATCTGTCTGAGGAGGAGCTAAAGCAGGAGAAGATTAAGCTATTAGAGAAGGTAATCGCTGACCAGAGAGAGCTTTTATATGAGAATACAGGCAGAAGAGATTTGTTACAGTCCTTTGTTCCCTATAAGGAGGTTATGCTTCTGTATGATGCCGGATTGAAAGTGCCGGAGGATGTAACCTTGATTTGGGCAAATGATAACTTTGGCTATATGAGAAGATATCCAAGTAAGGAGGAGCAGAAGAGAAAGGGCGGTCATGGATTATATTATCATGCCTCTTACTGGGCGCATCCGGGAATGAGCTATCTTTTCTTTAATTCTACGCCATTGGCACATATGAAGAATGAGTTAAAGAAAGCATATGAGAATGGCATTCAGAGGATGTGGGTGTTGAATGTTGGAGCAATTAAGCCTTTGGAAATAGATTTGGAATTTTTTATTACCTATGGTTGGGAGATTGCGCATAATGAAGTAAAAACAGCTAAGGTATCGGATTATCTGACGAATTGGGTAGACAGTAATTTCAGTGGCGGCTTTGGTAAAGAGGCAGCAGAAATCTATGAAAGCTTTTCCCAGACGGCGAATGTTCGAAAGGTAGAGCATATGAAGGCAAATATCTTTTCCCAGACGGCCTACGGAAATGAAGCGGCAAGAAGAATGCAGAAGCTACAGAGCCTTTTTGACAGAACCGTGAAGCTCCATCAGGCATTGAAGGAAGAGGAAAGAGAAGCCTTTTTCCAAACCTTTGCCATGAAGATTTATGCCGCATATTTTGTCAATGCTTCTTATTACTTTGCGGATAGAAGCACGCTAATGTATGATACTGGGCGACCACAGGCAGCAGATGAGAATCTTGCGCTTTCAAGATGGATGGATGACCATAAGCGCAGACTGTTACACTACTATAATACAATTATGTGTGGCGGCAAATGGAATAAGATATTAACACCGGAAAGCTTTCGACCACCGTGTATGGCTTTGTATCCGGCAGGCAAGCCGGCACTTGTGATTGAGAGGGAAGACAAGGCACAGGAGGAGCCTCTTAGTTTACCTACATTATATACAGCGCCTAGGGGATTTTGCGAGAATGATGGCTATATTTCTATCTTGGCACAGCATTTTGAAAGAAATACCGGCTGGCGAGAGTTAGAGCATCTGGGAAGATATGAAGGAAGCCTGATGGAAGCCTTTGGCGGTCAGTTGGAGTATGGGCTTCAGACCGTATCAGCGGGAAGCTTCTTATTGGAGTTATACAGGTTCCCGACCTTGAATTCTAAAGGCAGACTGCGTGTAGGAATCAGTGTGGATGACGGAGAAATCAGTATATTAGAGTCAGAAGCAAGGGATGAGTGGTGCGGCACTTGGAAGCAGAATGTTATGAATAATGTGGAGAAGATGTATTTGCAGCTTCCGTATCTGGAGGCAGGTCAGCATAAGCTTACTATACATAGTATTGATGCTTATATTGCTTTCTCTAAAATCGTGATTTACACAGGAGAATTTGTGAAGTCGAATCTGGGACCATGCGAGAGCTACCATGCACAGTTTCATCCGAATCCACAGAGGGGAGAAAGTGAATTTTGCCCGAACAAAGAGGCTTTGGATAAGCTAAGCCTACAGCTGTTTCCATGTGATAAGGCATCATTACCGGAGGTGATTTATGCAGATAAGAGCTTTTGGGCAAAAGACCGTTTGTTCCTAAAAAATGAAACCTGTAAGCAGGAGAGGCTTGGCGAGCAGAAGTACCTTAGTGATGAATTAGGACATAAGAATGTCTTTGCAAAGTTTGGAAGTGGTGTGATACAGGAGAAGCAGGGTGTTATTGCATGGGGCGCAGAATATGCACTGGAAAATTCGGAGTATGCATTTTGTAAGCCTTCACCAGAAGGCGTTTTATGGGAGCATACCCAGTCAGAGACAGATGGCAGGACAGGTATTGCCATGCATATAGCAGAGGATGACTTGTTCTGGACGGACATGACAATAGCCCCATCTATGAACTATAAGCTCAATTGCAGTGGTGGAACCTATAACATATGGTTATATTTAAAGTATGATGACGAGCCGAATGCACATTGTACGATTGCGATAGATGGCGAAGAAATCCCACAAGCAAAGATGTATAACGGAGGACGTTTGTGGAATTACGGAACAAAGCAGAATTGGATTTGGATGATTGTGACAGAGGCTGAAATGTCTGAGGGTGAGCATCTGTTTTCCATCTGTGCCAGAGCTTCACAGTTCAGAGTCGATAGAATTTATCTGTCTAAGACAGAGGAGCATCCGCCGATTGATGCCGAGTGGGAAGAGTCGAAGAGAAAAGGTTGAGTTTAACAAAACTTAAACTTATGTTAAATGAATAGAGGGAATAGTGATAAAACCTTGGGGAATGGCGGTTTCTCAAGGTTTTTATCATGTTCGAGATTATGGAGAAATATCGTAAGTTGATGTAAATTGGTGTAGTTTTCAGCTGAATTGGCGTCAAAGTTGGTGTCAAGAAATATGGATTTGTGAGTGGAAACAGTGTTCTCTAAGGAAGGGATTATCTGATGAAAAAGAACTACGTAAGATAGGAGGTGTGTTTTATTGATATAGAAATTAGAATAT
>SVFJ01000027.1 GCA_015056925.1 Lachnospiraceae bacterium
ACCAGTCAAGCTCTCTAGCCTCGCTCCACTCACGCTCCTGACCAAAGTCCTGTCCCATGAAAAGAAGCTTCTTACCCTCATGACCAAACATAAAAGTATAACCAACACGAAGGTTCGCATACTTATCAATCTGATAACCCGGCATCTTATTCACCATAGAGCACTTTAAATGCACTACCTCGTCATGAGATAATGGCATAATATAATTCTCACTGCTGTTATAGCTCATGGCAAAGGTCATCTTATAATGATTATCCTTTCTGAAATAAGGGTCCAGCTTCATATACTCACAGAAATCATGCATCCAGCCCATATTCCACTTGAAAGAGAAACCAAGTCCGCCATCCTCAGGACTAGCCGTTACCTTGGGCCATGCTGTAGATTCCTCTGCTATGGTCATAACGCCTGGGTATTTACCTCTTACCATAGAATTCAGATGCTTGAAGAACTCTATCGCATCCAGATTCTCATTTCCACCGTACTTATTTGCTACCCATTCGCCATCCTTTTTACCATAATCAAGATAGAGCATAGATGCCACCGCATCTACACGAAGTCCATCAATATGGTACTCCTCTATCCAGAATAGAGCATTGGCAATGAGGAAATTGCGAATCTCGTTCTTACTGTAATTAAATATCTTCGTACCCCAGTCAGGATGCTCGCCAAGTCTCTTGTCAGGATGTTCATACAGACAGGTACCATCAAACTCAGCCAAACCATGCGCATCTCTTGGAAAATGAGCAGGTACCCAGTCCAAGATGACACCAATCTTATTCTTATGGAATAAGTCAATCATATATCTAAAATCATCAGGTGTTCCATAACGTGAAGTAGGCGCATAATAGCCTGTTACCTGATATCCCCATGAACCATCAAATGGATACTCTGCAATACCCATCAGCTCCACATGGGTGTATGGCATATCCTTAAGATACTCTATCATTCTGTCTGCAAACTGACGATATGTATAGAAGCCATCCTCCGTTCCGTCAGGATGCTTCATCCATGAGCCAATATGACACTCATAGATTGCCATCGGCTCTTTATTCATATCCTTGGTCTCTCTTGCCTTAATCCATGCTGCATCTGACCATTTGAAATGATTCAAATCGTATATTCTTGAAGCAGTACCCGGTCTCATCTCTGCATAGTTTGCATATGGGTCTGCCTTATAAAGCTTTGTCCCGTCTGCAAGCACCAATAAATATTTATATAGCTGCATCTCCTGTGCACCTTCAATAAAGGTAGTAAAAATACCACCCTCACCAATTCTCTCCATTGGATTGGCATACTCATTCCACCCATTGAAATCTCCTATAACATATGCCTGTGCCGCATTTGGTGCCCACACTGCAAAAAATACACCCTGTCTGTCCCCATCACTGCAAGGATGTGCACCAAGCTTCTTATAAATCTCATAATGTGTTCCCTGACCAAAGATATACTGGTCATCCTTTGAAATTTGAATCATAAGCCTTACCCCTTTATTACTTTTTTCACACGGATTCCATGTATATAACATAATGATTTTCTCTATTTTGTTAAAAATAGGCGGTTTTAATCAACCGCCTATATCACATTACATGAAATCTCTTTCTTTTAATACTATCATATCATCTTCATCATACCGCTTTGAAAGAAGAATATCAATAAAATTCTTCAAACGGAATTTTTTGGATTTCCAAATTGCTTCATCCACGATATCTTGAACTTCATCCTTTGTTACTACATGATTACCTGTCTGAATATTCGCAATTCTGGTATACAAAGCTAATGTAGCCAGCTCATCAATAGAATATTCCAATGCCAACGCATACTTCTTCGCATATGCAACCAAGGCATTATTATCCATTTCAACCAAATCAATGCGGATATTAAAATAATCAGCTACCATCGCCTGCTTTTCTAATAGCTTGGTAATCTCTTTTCTTGTATCCTCCATAATGATGAGAATACCAAGATTGTCCTGATTCAGTAAGCTTGTCATCTCATACAGCTTCTCCTGGGTCAAACCATTTGCCTGTTCAACAATCAAAGCACCGTTATCCAGCTTATCGAAGACTTCCTTTAAATCCTTCTCATTGAGCTTATCTCCACTAATCTTGGCAACCTTTCCTGAGAAATTACCATCCATCGCCTGAAACTCACGAATCAGATTCTTTGCAAGCCGTAGTGTTCCAAGCCCCGGCTCTCCGGTAATCAACACATTACCCGTATATGCTGCCAGACTCATCTTATCCAATGCATATAAAATCTGCTTCTTAACCTTTGTCTTCACCGCAAAGCTGTCAAAAAGCTCCTTCTCTTCGGGCGTGAAACTTCTAAGCTCCTGTCTCTCTACACCTGACGTTTCTTTCTGGGTTGCTTCAATAATCTTCTCCGGAAGACTGCTGATTTCTGCAGTGTTCAACATGATATCCTGTGTCTTTAATACTTCCTCTTCTGCGTAAACTTCTTCCTGCTCCAAAGCTTCATCCATCGTAATATCTGTCTCTTGATTTACTGTTTGTTCCATCTCATCCACCGAATCTGACATATTCCAATCATCAGATATTCTCTGCACTGTTTCCGCCTCCTCGTCGACGATAGCTATTTCATCAGAAATCTCTGCCATAACAGCTACCTCTTCCTCATATGCATCCTCTTGCGCAGCATCCTGTATAAACTCCGGTTCTTCCTCCATCTCGCCTATCTCTTCAAGCTCTGTTTCTTCCATAACCTCAGCTATCTCTTCAAACTGTGAATCTTCCATAACCTCGGTTATCTCTTTAGGCTGAACTTCTTCCCCAACCTCTGCCGTCTCATCAAGCATAGCGTCTTCTACAACCTCTATATTCTCTTCAAGCTCTGCCTCTTCTACAACCTCGACTATCTCTTCAAATTCAGGCTCTTCCAACACCTCAGAAACCTCTTCATATACAGTCTCTTCGGTAAAATCAGCAATCTCCTCCAGTTCCTCTACCTCATCTAACTCCTCCGGCATATTTGCCCAAGGACCACTCTTAATAGACTGGTCAAAATCAATAAAAATAGAACCTGTCTGCTGTAACACTCGCTGTCTTGTTTCGTTCTCGTATCTTTGGGCACTTTCTCTCTTTAGACGCTCCCACTCAGATATAACCTCTTCAATATCCATCTGACCTGTAAGAGGTCTTACATAATTATGCACCTCCGGCGCAGGCTCCTCTTGTGGTTCATACTGTGTTGCCGCATCCTCACAGCCCTCTAAGGTAATCTGTGTCGTATTCCCCGTATGCGCATACGCCATACTGGATATCGGCTCTACTCTCGGTGTATTCGCATAAACACTCTCTCCTGACTCCTCATAGTATGCCTGCTCCTCTACCACTGCCTCTTCCGTAATATCACGAACCTCTTCAATCGCTTTATCCTGCATAAATACAGTAGAATTATCCGGTACAAATACCTTCTTAATCGCTCCGACAGAAACATCCGGCATTTGCTCGGTTACGCCTTCCACCATCTCTGTAATATCATGTCTTGGAACAGGCTCTACATAATCCTCCTCATCCTGCTCTATCAGCTCCTGCTCCTGTGTCAGACTGGCAACCTCTTCCTGTACTGCCACTGCTTCTTCTTCAAAAAACGGTGCCTCATAACTCTCTGAAACTACCTCATTCTCTATAAGCTCCGTTTGCTGTGCCTGATAGATGTCCTCATCCTCAGGGAACAGCTCACGCATACTCTCTGCAACAACCTTCTGTAAATTAATCGTATTATACTGGCTCATATCAATGGCATCTGTCTGTTGTACCGTCTCTTCTTCACTTGGTATAAACTCCTGTGCATCTGCCGAATACACTTCGCCATTCAACCCACAATCATACTTTATCTGCTGTACATTCGTTAACGGTGCATGAAGCATCTTAAGCTCCATTGCTTTTCTTACATAAGGACCGTCACCAAACCAAAGAATCAAATCATCGCACTCTTCTACACACTTGGTTCCAAGACCAACCCTATGATAAAGATATGCCAGCTCATACGCCCACTCTTCCTGATAATCTCGCTTCTTATACTCCTCAAGGATATGTATTCTCTCCTCAAGACTAGCCTCCTGAGCCTCTAGTATCTTATAACGCAAAATAAACAGGCTGTTGTCACCCTGTGCATACTTCGCAAACTCCTTACAATATTCAATTGCCGCCACAATATCATCCAGCTCAATGGACACTTCACACAAGGAATATAATACCGAACGGTTCGAAGGGTAACGCCCATAAGCCAGTATGAGAATATCTCTACCGTCTTCATTACGTCTGTTTACCCTATAGAGCGCAGCAACCCTAAGAAGCATAGAAACGCTTCTGACCTTCCTCCAATCAATGGTATCTGCAATCTCGGCAGCCTCGATATATCTCTCTTCACCGATTAACTTCACTATCTCGTCTGCGCATACCTTATACTCGTACTTATCCAAGAAATATCACCTCTAAAAAAACTGACAAAACTTTAAAGAAACATGAGGTTCTACTTTTCCCCTCTTAAGAATACGATTCCCCTACCATTTATAATAGCCTTTCGGCAAAATACGTCATCCAGTCACAATTAATAAGCCTTTTTTTGGCATATGAACCCATAATCTTAATAAAATTTTAACATATGCACATTCTTATGTCAACAAACGCAACCTATCTCCTGTTTTTTCCACATTTTTTTGTAAAAATAAGGGACTTATACACAAAAATGCCGACATAATGTCGACATTCTGCATATATCTTTATTTTCTTAATAAGTCGGATAACCTTGCAAACTGCTCTAAAGTCAAAGCCTCACCTCGAATGGTCGCAGGAAGTCCCATCTCTTCAAGCACCTCTAATACCTTATCCTTTGAAACCTTAAGATTACCTGCATTGGTAAGTCCGTTCACCAAGGTCTTTCTTCTTTGATTAAAGGAAGCTCTAATCACATCAAACATAAAGCCTTCATCTAAAGCCTGTACCGGAGGATTCTGATATCTGGTCAGCTTAATCACCGCACTGTCTACGTTTGGACGCGGCATAAAACAGGTTGCCGGAACAATCATCTCAATCTGAGGGTCTGCATAATACTGTACTGCAAGAGACAGCGCACCATAATCCTTGGTACCCGGTCCTACCTGCATACGATCAGCAACCTCCTTCTGTACCATAATCGTAATACTGTCGAGAGGTACATGACTCTCAAATAACCCCATAATAATCGGCGTTGTGATATAGTACGGAAGATTTGCTACAACCTTTACCGGTCTTCCCTGATTCTTCTCCTGCACAATCTTATTAATATCTACCTTTAAAATATCCTCATTAATCACGGTAATATTATCATATGCAGATAAGGTATCCGCCAAAATAGGAATCAGATTCTTATCAATCTCTACTGCTACAACCTCTCTGGCATTCTCACAAAGATACTGCGTCATTGTACCAATACCGGGTCCAATCTCAATCACGCAATCGTCCTTTGTAACCTCTGCCGCATCAATAATATTCTCCAATATATTAGAATCAATTAAGAAGTTCTGTCCGTACTTCTTCTGAAAATTAAAACCGTACTTTTGTAAAACCGCAATGGTGTTGGTTGGATTACCAAGTGTTGCCATGAATTACCTCCTACTTTATACGAAACAGCTCTTTGGCGTTTCGATTTGTAATCTCTACTACTTCATCATAGGACATATTTTTAATTTCTGCAATCTTCTGCGCTATATACGGAAGATTTAAGGAAGAATTTCTCTTACCTCTATTGGGTTCGGGTGCAAGATATGGGCTGTCTGTCTCAAGCAAAATCCTCTCTATAGGAATCGCTTCCACCACATCCTTCATCTTTTTTCCATTCTTAAAGGTTACTACTCCTCCAATACCAATATAAAATCCAAGCTTTACGTACTCCCTTGCCATTTCTGCACTATAAGAATAGCAATGAATCACGCCCCCCATTTCCTTGGCATTCTTTGCAAGTAATATTTCCATCGTCTCCTGGGCGGCATCTCGGGAATGTATAATCAATGGCTTCTTAACCTCTCTTGCTAAATCGAGCTGCCTTTCAAACCAGATTCTCTGTACCTCATGCTCCGGCTCTTCCCAGTAATAATCCAAGCCAATCTCACCAACAGCCACAATCTTAGGCTGCATACATTGCTCCTTAATCCACTTGAAGTTTTCCTCATTTAACTCAGCCGTTTCACTCGGATGTACACCTGCTGCCCCGTAGACAAAAGGGTACTTCTTCGTTAGCTCCACTGTAGACGCTGTACTCTTCAGACTAGCCCCCACATTAATTACATATTCAATGCCACTCTCCGGCATAGAAGCTAATAAACTCTCTCTATCTTCATCAAATGCATCATCGTCATAATGTGCATGACTTTCAAATATCATAATATATCCTAACCTTTCCACTACCTGTGAACTTCTCTTATAAAAGCCAAACTTTACTTCCTATAAACATTAACTACTATACAACAACTTCCTATAACTTGCAAAGTAAATAACTACCCATTCCAAAATGTGTTGAACTACCTCACAAAACATACTATAATTTTCATGAAGTAATATTACATTGATATTCGCATACTATCTTTAAGGAGGTATAAATATTATGAAAAAGAAAATGACTTTAGCACTTATGCTTATTACAGGTACTCTTTGCCTCACAGCATGTAATGCAGATGATATTAATGAAACTGCTCATGAAATTGGTGAAGAAGCCGGTATGGATATTAATCTGAATATACAACAGGAGGACCTTGATAAAGTAAAAGAAGAAGCGAATAAGCTTAAAGAAGATGTTGTAAACGTTGTGACCGATGAAGAAGTTCACAGTGCTGTCGGCGAGCTCTTTGATGCTTTAAAAGATGCTGCTACAAAAGACGAATAGTTTCCATAATTTATACTTATAATATTCCTTGTAATATTCTGTCATTTCTGTGTCACATTATTAAATATAAAGAAATTAATTTTTTTAAAAAAAGTTAGTGACATTTTGTCCATATAGTGGTATAGTAGCTATTGTTCAGTTGAGACACTGACAGATACCAAGGATATGCGTCTTTAGCTCAGTTGGTAGAGCACCTGACTCTTAATCAGGGTGTCCAGGGTTCGAGCCCCTGAAGACGCACTCGAAGCACTGTTTTTGATGACATAGAGCATTGGGAACGGTGTTTTTTTTGTTTAGGACAGTAATTTTTCTTCGTTTTATAAGCCCATTTTTACGTCGTAAATTTTTTTCAAAAAGTTGTTGACAACCCATTGTGATAGTGATATAGTATTTATTGTTCGGTTGAGACACACGGACAAACCCAATAAATATGCGTCTTTAGCTCAGTTGGTAGAGCACCTGACTCTTAATCAGGGTGTCCAGGGTTCGAGCCCCTGAAGACGCACTTACGATACCGTATTAATGAAATTCATTGATACGGTTTTTTTGTTATTTCTTTATTCCAGTGCAAATAATCTGTAATAATATTCCGTAGACTTATTTCTTTATGAAGAGGATAATATTTTTAGGAGATTATGAAATATGATTTGTAATGGAAAGGCAGGATACTTATATGCACTCAAAGCAAAAAATTGATATGACAACCGGACCGATTATGAAGCTGGTATTACTGTTTGCTTTACCTATTTGCATTGGAAATATTCTTCAACAGCTTTATAATACCGTAGATACTCTGATTGTGGGTAATTTCTGCGGTTCTATTTCTTTAGCTGCTGTAGGTACCAGTGCACAGCCTGTTGAAATGCTGCTTTGTATTTTTCTTGGTCTCGGAACAGGTGTATCCATCTTAATTTCTCAATATACGGGAAGCGGAGATATGGAAAAACTAAAGGACGTAGCTGCAACTGCCACATCCTTTCTCTATCTTTGTGCTATTCCTGTATCTATTCTTGGATTATTTATTGGTCCACTCATTTTAAAGCTAATGCAGGTTCCTGATGATACTTGGAATGCTTCCGTAGCATATATTCGCATTATTTTCTTAGGTACCCTTGGCAATATGGGATATAACATGAACGCAGGTATTCTTAGAGGCTTAGGCGACAGCCGTTCTTCACTGCTTTTCCTGCTTATTTCCTGCATCATTAATATTGTTTTAGACCTTTTATTTATTGGTGTATTTCATATGGACGTAACAGGCGCTGCTTTAGCCACCATTATTGCAATGTTTGCATCCTGGATTTTCAGTATTTACTATATCCGAAGAAAATATCCGGAACTGGAATTTACATTTCTTCCTAAGAAACTGGATAAATCCATCCTGAAAAGCATTATTTCCGTAGGACTTCCATTAGGATTAAATAATTCTATTTATTCAGTAGGACACATATTAATGCAGTCTCTGATTAACATGCAGGGCTCTACCTTTATGGCGGCATGCGCTGTCGCTACCAAGCTGACCGGTATTTCCAATGTTGCTATCAGCTCACTATCTTCTGCTGCCACTACCTTCTCAGGTCAGAACTTTGGTGCAAAGAACTATACGCGTCTTCGTCAGGGTAGTATTCGCATTCCTCTGTTTTCAGGCATTATTACATGCACTGCCGGCTTATTCTTTACCTATTTTAGCAGACCGATTCTTAGTCTCTTTAATGACGACCCTGCCGTTCTTAACATGGCTGTCCATTATATTCGTATTGTATTGCCTTTTACATGGGCATATGCAGTATTTAACGGCATTATATGCTTTGTAAATGGCTTGGGTGAGGTAAGATACCCTACAGTAGTAAATATCCTCATGCTGTGGGCTGTACGAATTCCTTGCGCCTATGCCATTGCATACTTCATAGACGGTACTTACGTTATGGCAAGTATTCCGATTAGCTTTTTCTTTGGTATGATTTCCATGTTCTTATTCTTCCTCACCAAACGCTGGAGAGAGATTAAGAACCTTGCTCAAGCCTAGAATAATAAAACACTCCGCCCACAATCAAAATACTTCCCAGTATTTGCAGTATTGTGGGCATTTCATTGAAAATAAAAATTGCCAGTAGCGCTGCCACAACCGGCTCGCAGAGCTTGGATGCTGACACAAAGGATGGCGAAAAGTATTTCAAGCACCAACTAAAGATACTATGCCCTAATATCGTAGAAAAAACTGCCAACAACACCCCTACGATTACAGCACTCCAACCATATGCTAATAATCCATACCCCTGAAACATACATACCACTAATAGAATAATGGCGCACGATACATAGACAATAAACGTGTAGACCGTTGTTGAAACCTGCTTTCTAACCACACCTCCAATCAACACATAAACCGCTACTGCAATGGCTGCTAATAATGCCAATACATCACCGTAAAGCTGCATACTTCCTACAGTCGAATCTGCGTAAGCTATCAAAATACTACCTACAAACGTAACCGATATTGCTCCTACTGCTTTCTTTGCCAAATGTCCCTTTAAAAACAGGCAAAATCCAAAAGATACCCATATTACTTCCGTACATACAATTGTCGTTGAACTGGCTACTGTCGTAAATTGCAATGATTCAAACCATAGTACAAAATGAATCGCTAAAAACAATCCACTTATAAAGCTTAAAATCATCTCTTTTTTATTAATCTGTATTAATTCCTGTCTTACATTTTTCTTTCCGAATACAACCGGCAGCATAAGAATTACTGTCCATGATAAACGATATGCTGCAGTAACCGATGATGGTGCCGATGACAATTTTACAAATATGGAAGACAAAGATATTCCTATCACTCCAATTACAATCATAATAATCGGATATTTTTCTATGTATTTTCTCATATACTGCTCCTGCCTATCTATTCTAATTATGTACCTAACAAGTATACATCAACGTCAGCTTATATGAAACAATAATCAACCGCTTCCTAATGCTCGCAACAAAATATTCTTTCTTTTTTATTCTTTTTATATTTATTTTCCGACTTTTCATGTTACAATTAATTTATCTTAAATAATGTCGAAAGGATTAGGTGAATTCTATGTATCAGTTTACAGACGACCTTCTAATTGGAATTGAAGCAATTGATAATGAGCATAAAAAGTTCTTCTCTATCATCAATGAAACATTATCTTCCTTACAATCTGAGGATACTAATATTCATACATTGGCAAGAGAAACTTTAGCCCGTCTCTTAGAATATGCCCGCACACATTTTTCTCATGAAGAAGAATATATGAAGGAAACGCAGGACCCTGAACTAACCTCGCAAAAACAGGAGCATGCTGATTTCATGACTCGCATGCAAAATATTAACTTTGATAATATAGGAGACTATGAAGCCCGTCAGAAACTGGAAGACCTCCTAAAATATTTATCCGGATGGCTTTTTAAGCATATTATCAGCAGTGATACTTTAATCGGAAAATTCGAATCACCTTTTACTTTTACTTCAAAATATCACACAGGTATAGAACTTGTAGATGAAGAACATAGACGGTTATTTGAAATAATTGCAAATGCCGACAGAATTATTCATGCTGACTTGTTACATGATAAATATGATGAAATTGTTCACATTCTTTCAGAACTCAGAGAGTATACAATTGTCCATTTTCAAGATGAAGAGGAATATATGAAGCAAATCGGCTATCCTGAACTTGCACAGCAGCAAAAGGCACATGAGGCTTTTATTGAAAAGCTTGCCTCTATAGATTTAGATTCCTTAGATGACCATCAGCAGGATTATCTCGAAGACTTGATTTCTTTTCTGCTAAACTGGCTCACTGTACATATCCTGCAAATGGATAAGAAGATTGGCGAATACCAAATATAATATCAAAAGGAGATGCAATATCCGGCATCTCCTTTTATTATTAACAGCTATTTTTATTCCTCTTCCGTATCACTCACCGATACACAATTCATATAATACCACTTCATAACAATCTGAATCGCACACTGCACAAAGATTGTTACAAGAATAGTGCCAAATACTACGATGTTATAATATCCTGCCAAAATGGCTAACAGCAATAAAACTACCGTGTTTACAGACATGGATGACTTACCCACCTGCTGATTCACATACACCATTCTCTCGTCATTCTCCTGATGATAAAGCTGCTTTAACAGCTTTTCATCCTTCAACGCCTTTTGATACTTTACCAGCTTTGCAAGGTATACAAGAAGTAACAAAATCAATATTCCCGCCTGAAATCCTGTTACGAAATCATTTGCTCTTGTATCTCCTAAATCAACAGGAAATACTCCACTCATCATAGTCAGTGAAAATGCCAACAGGCACGCTCCTATACCTTTTGTTCTTTTTAAACGATTCTCAACATCTTTTCTCATCTTATCCATTCTCTTATTCATCTTAATCCTCCTCATCAATTTCACTGAAATCAAATACTTCCTCTATTGTCAATCCAAAATAATGTGCTATCTTATATGCTAATACCAGTGAAGCTGTATACTTACCTACCTCGATAGATGTAATCGTCTGGCGGGTTGTTCCAACTGCATCTGCCAGCTCTGTCTGTGATAACTTGTTCTGCTTTCTTAACTCTTTAATCTTAGTCTTCAATGTAATCCCCCTTTTCTGTTACTGTATTCTTCTCAGCCTCTGCCTTTGCTGCTTCAGCTGCTCTCTTCTTCTGAAGATATAAACATGCGTTTACAAGTGCTAAACAATATACTGCGATTAATGATGTGTCCATAGTGATAATCTCCTTTTTCTTTGAAATATATATTTTATTTTGCAATGTTCGCTTTACATTTTTAGTATAGTGTACTTTGCAAACAATGTCAAGCGTATTTTGCAATTTTTGCAAAGTTTTTTTTACATTTTTTTAAAGCAAAGAAAAACCCTATCAATATTCTCGATATTGATAGGGAATATTCATCATATATTGAAACTTATTCTTCCTTAGCCTTTACTTCATCCTGAAGCTCTGCTTCTATAATCTCCTCTATTACATCCTCATCTACCGCACTTGGTACAGGAGCTGCTTTTTTCTCTTCAACAGGCTCTTCCTTAGATGGTACCGGAGGATTCTTCACCATATTCACAGTCATGATGACAGCAACTACTATCATCGGTATCATTGACAAAAATCCGGTCGGTGCCGGTCCTACAAAAACACTTCCTCCATCAAAAGTGAAGTTTACCGGGTCTGACATTAATACATTCATTGTACCGTGAGCAAAAACTGCCGGGAAAATACTTCCCGTCTTCAAGCTTAAATAAGATAAAATACATCCAAACGCAAGGCAGAACACACACATTGCAGCAATACCGGTTCCCGGGAATCCTGCATAATCCTTACCATAGAAATAACCAAGAGAAATCAAAGGTGCATACCAAATACCATATGCAAGGCTTGTCATAAAGAAGGATGGCAAAGTACCAAACTTCTTATAAAGCTTCGGCAACAAATATGCTCTAAAGCCCCACTCTACACCAAAAGCATTGATAATATCCATAACCGGCGCCGTAAAAACTAAGGTTAATAAATTAGCCTTATATGCTCCCATAATCTGTGCCGCATCCATTTCACTTCCTGCTGCAATGGAAAGCTGTACATAATTCGTTACATTTCCATCAAAGTTTGAAGGATTCACGATAAAGTACAAAACTGCACCTAATAAAATCAATGCACTGACACCAAACCATCCAAATAAAAAGCAGAATTTATGCTTTGAAAAATTAAACTGAAATCCGGAATGAGACAATCCCTCTTTTGTAAGCAGTCTTGCAACTACCGCACCAAATGCCGGTGCAAACATCATAGATGAAATCATACTGCTTGCCTGACTCATAATCTCAGCATCACCACTATTCATGGCAAGTGGCGCCAAAAAGCCCTCCACAGCCCATGTAATTAAGAAAGTCACTATTAAAAATATAAAAATACGTTTTGTTTCTATTCTTTTTTGTTCTTCTGTCATGTCTATTTCCTTTCTATTGAATTGCATTCACCATAGTATAAAACTGATGATAAATACCCTTCTTCTCCATGAGAGTATCATGGTTACCTTCTTCTACGATACCATCCTCCGTCAACACCAGGATTCTATCAGAATTCTTAATGCTTGACAATCTATGAGCTATCGTTAACGTCGTTCTTCCCTTCGCCAACTCATTCAATGACCTTGCTACTGCATATTCGCTTTCATTATCTAAAGCAGAGGTTGCTTCATCCAAAATAATCATTGGTGGATTCTTCAAAAACACTCTGGCAATACTGATTCTCTGCTTCTGTCCTCCTGAGAGCTTCACACCACGCTCACCTACATAGGTATCATAATCATCCTTTAGACCTTGGATAAATTCATCAGCTCCTGCCTTTTTGGCTGCTTCCATTACCTCCTCATAGGTCGCTCCCGGCTTACCATAAGCAATATTCTCATATACCGTACCGGAGAATAAATATACCTCCTGTTGTACAATACCAATATTCTTACGCAGACTCTTCAAGGTAAAATCCTTGATATTCTTACCATCAATTAAAATATTACCCTCTGAAACATCATAAAATCTCGGAATCAAATTACATAGTGTAGTCTTACCTCCGCCGGAAGGTCCTACAATCGCAACCTTTTCTCCTGCCTTTATCCGAAGATTTAGATTTTTAAACACCTGATTATGGTCGTCCGGATATTCAAAGCTTACATCCTCAAACACCACCTCACCAAGGGGATTGGTCATATCAACTGCCCCCGGCTCATCGAATATCTCAATATCCGCATCCATAATCTGAATAAATCTTTCGATACCTGTCATACCTCGCTGAAACTGCTCTGCAAACTCAATAATCTTGCGAATCGTTGCAATTAAAGTAGAAACATACATAACATATGCTACCATATCTCCGGGAAGTATCTTTCCATCCATGAGGAAGAAACCACCTCCCACAATAACCGTAAGATACATAAGACCATCAAAAACTCTGGTTGAAGTATGGAAATATCCCATCAACCTATAAGTATAGGTCTTAATTCTTAGAAACTCCTGATTACCTTCCTCAAACTTGGCATTCTCCATATCCTCATTGGTAAATGCCTTCACAACCTTCTGACCAAGCAGACTATCCTCGATTCTGGCATTCAGCTCACCAATCTGATGACGCTGCTGGCTAAAAGCTGCTCTCATCTTGCGATTAATCATTCTACATACCACTGTCATAACCGGTACAAAAATAAATACCATAAGCGTTAGCAAAAAATTAATTCTTGCCAGTATAATAAATGAAATCACAATCTTAATAATTGCAATAAAGAATTCCTCCGGGCAATGATGTGCAAACTCCGTTACTTCAAACAGGTCGTTAGTGATTCGACCCATAATCTGTCCGACCTTTGTATTATTAAAATACGTATTCGACAGCTGCTGTAAATGCGCATAAGCATCACGCCTCATATCAGTCTCAATCCTTGCACCCATGACATGTCCCATATCTGCCATATAAAAGTTTGCAAAGCTGTCTATAATTCTTAATATAAAATATAAAAGACCAAGTCCCAATATCATCCTAGTGGTCAGTAACGCCACATCCTGCAAAGCCGTATTGGTTATCTGCCTGATAATCAATGGCAGAATAATTTCACATACCGTAGTTAATGCTGCACAAAACAAATCCATCAGCAACGTCTTATAATAAGGCTTAAAGTATGGTATAAAACGTCGTAGCAAATCTCCTGTCGCATACTCTCTTTTATTCATTAAGATAATCTTCCCTTTCCTACTTCCATTCCTTCTAACTATATCATTAATTTCATATGAATAACATTAAATATTCATGAAATCATCTCCCTAGTATAAACTCACGTCCCATAAACATTTTATCAGGCGTCACAAATAAAATCTTACTCTTTAAAAACGGATTCAGTGCATCTATGAGCTTTTTTCTATCTTCTATCACATAGTTTCCCTCTGTTATCACAATAATACACTTACTTCTTGCATGAAAAAGCTTTAGATATGCACATAGCTCTTCCAACAATGCCTTTTTATCCACTGCATCAGCCAAATTATCCTCCGTAAACGGTTTACCCATCTGTATAAAGGACATTGGCATAACCTCAGTCGAAACCTTTTCCTCCCACCTGACAACATTACATCTGACATTCTGAAAAATCTTATCATGACGCTTAAGCGTTGTCACAATATCCTTTGTTACAGAGCTTAAATACTCTTTATCCGCTGACATATCAAATACAAATGCCATTTCCAGTTGCTGCTTCTCCAACACCTGACTTCCCGGCGCATGTAAAATCATATCCACCTGCTTATTCACCTGCATCTGTTGTATTTGAGACAAACTCATATATGTTCCTCCACCTAACTATATAAACGAAACGGTGGCACGCTTTGCGAACCACCTTATTTGACTCAAAAAGCGCATGTTCACACATGCGCTTTTTATTACGCGCGCTCAACGGCGCACGTTTTCATCTGTTCTAATTCCTTGCATGCCTGTTCATAATTATAGAACACGATTCCCTGCATGCCAAGTGCTTTTGCACCTTCAATATTCTCAGGTCTGTCATCAATAAAGACACATTCACCTGCCTTTAACTGATAAGTATCCATTAAACATTGGTAAATATCTGCATTAGGCTTTACCATCTTTACAAAAGCAGATACCACCTTACCGTCTACTACATCAATGAATGGAAACTTTCCCTTCTTCTCATGCGTTTCAAATAAGGTCTTAGGGTAATTTGATAATAAATACACCTGATAGCCTTCTGCCTTTAACTTCTCTATCCATGGCAGTGCATACTCAAACGGCTCAACCAGCTCATCAAAATGCTCCCATACCAGATTAAAAGCCTCCAGATACTTCTCATTATCTTTACGAATATTATCCAATGCCTCCTGCTCGTCCATGATTCCATGGTCAAGCTCTTTCCACCATTTGCTGCCAAACACGGAATGTTCAAAGATAATCTGCTCTTCTTTACCGATTCCCAATGTCTCCATCAGGTCACGCCATCTGAAGTCTACTAATACATTTCCAATATCAAAGATGACATTTTTAATCATTATAACTCTACTCCATTCTCCTTCAAAAGAGCCTGTGCACTTTCTACCGAATCAACACCTGTCTTATTCTTAATCGGCGCAAACTCGTAATTTCTCACTACCTCAAAAGATAAGCAGTTATCTAATAAATGAATCATATCCAATACAAGAAGCTCAAACTTATATCCGTTTGGTGTCTCTGGCTTATAGTAATTGCCCTCTGCATCCATATAAGGAATCTTCTTCTCTACTACATGAACAGGCATCTTTGCATCCATAATCTCTTCAAGCTTATCCACTCTGAATAAATAGTTAAGAATAACACCGAAGTTATAAGACAAGTCACCATTTGCCTCTCTTGAGTTAATAATTTCATCTGTCATCTCATAGTACTCTACGATAGAAGGCTTTCCATCCTCTAAGCAAAGTACACCTACCTTCTCATGTGGGTCTGCCTTTCTAACAACCTTTGCGCCACTTACACGGCCTGAATCCAAAGTGGCACCTACAAATACAGGGTCTGCAATTCTCTGCAATACATTATCAACAGCGAATATATTTAACCACTCAATACCTCTTGCATGAACATCCTTTACAACACCTGTCACGGCCATAGAATAGAACCATCCGCCATTACCGTTTGGAGATAATGATAAAGAATCCTTCTCTTCCATTAACAGCTTGCCGTCAAAATCTGTAGATGGTGCCATCTCCTGCTGGAAGAACATCACATGCTCCTTTGGATAACCAAAGTAATTCTTCTCCTCAAAGAAGGCAACTGTCTCTTCATGATTCTTATCACTTGTCATGATGTAAAGAGGTACATAACATCCTGCCTTGTCTGTTACATCCTGTAAATTGCGAATTAATCTCTCAAAAATGTAAACGTCCTTTGTAAGTCCGATATTATACTTACCCTTTGGACCATCTGAACCAAGTCTTGTTCCCTGTCCACCAGCTAATAATACAGCACCAACCTTGCCTGCTCTGATTGCATCAAGACCGATTTTTTCATATTTCTCTTTATTTTCATTAATTGCAGAAACCTCTAATGCTGATAATGGCTCAAGCTTACCTCTCTCCTGTGCAAGCTCTTCGTGTCCTGCCATAGCAACCATGGACCAATCCACTCTCTCAATCTGTGCAGCAAGCTTTTCCTTACCTGCATCATCCAGCTTCTGATAAGCTTCCCAAATATGCTCCTGTCCCTTCTCCATTAATATGTTCTTTAATTCGTTCTCTCTCATACTCATCCCTAAACCTTTCTAAAAAAACAAATTACCCATTATACACACTTATAAAGTGAAATACACATAAAATTATATGCCCGAAGTTATTTATACTACATTTTCCATAATATTGCAAATATCTTTCATTAAAAAAGTTTTAATGAATAATATAATATTTTATCACTTATTAAAAAAGTGTTCGAAAATATATTGTTTTTAAACCTAATCCGCTCATTTTCAACCATTTCTTTTTATATAACAATTATCTTTATTTCGCCTCGGAATAAACTGAATATTGTATCTATTTAAACTAATTATGTGAACTTAATCGAAAATATTTTTTAAAATTTCACTCTTTTATAGACAAATCCTTAAAAAAAATGTAAAATACAAATAAGCGACGATTTGTTTCGTCTTGTTTACATCTTTTTTATGATGAAAGTGGGAATCGCATATGGATTTATTTTCTAAAGAAGAAGCAGATGTAATGGGTGAAATTTCCAATATCTGTATGGGTTCATCAGCAACCTCCCTTAATGTAATGCTGAACCAACCGGTAAACATTACTACACCTTCTGTTCATTTGGTTCACAAGAATGAACTTTTAAGTGATTACGAAAAGTCTTGTGTTATCATCAAGGTTCAGTATACAGAAGGTTTGATAGGTAACAATCTACTTGTATTAAAGGATGCTGATGCAAAAATTATTACAGACCTAATGATGGGTGGAGATGGTCATGGCAAATACTCAGAGGGTGATATGACGGACTTGCACATCAGTGCAGTATCAGAAGCTATGAATCAGATGACTGCAAGTGCTGCCACAGCTATGAGTAAATTATTTGACCACAAGATTGATATTTCGCCACCTTCTGTAAAATCAGTTGTCATAGAAGACTTTGAAGTCGCTGACGATTTTACAGACGATATGTTTGTAAAGATTAACTTTAAAATGACAATCGGAAGCTTGATTGATAGTACAATGGTTCAATTGTATCCGTATGATCTTGCGCATTCCATATATCAACTATTCCAGAGGAGGAAATAAGAAATGGCAAAGAATGTATTAATTGTCGACGATGCAGCTTTTATGAGAATGATGATTAAGGATATTTTATCAAAGAATGGTTATAGTGTAGTAGCTGAAGCTGAAAATGGAAAAATCGCTGTTGACAAATATAATGAAGTAAAACCTGATTTAGTATTAATGGATATCACAATGCCGGAAATGGACGGTATTCAGGCATTAAAGGCTATTAAGGGTAATGACGCTAACGCATCTATTATCATGTGCTCTGCTATGGGACAGCAGGCAATGGTTATCGAAGCTATTCAGTCAGGTGCAAAGGATTTCATCGTAAAGCCATTCCAGGCTGAAAGAGTTTTAGAAGCTGTTAAGAAAGTAATCGGCTAATAATCTATTTAAAGAATATGAAAAAAGTTACGCTTTATTGCGTAACTTTTTTGATGTATCAAGATGATTCCTTCTTATACTAGCTTCTCTTTACAAATTCTATATAACACTTTGGACAGCGTATTGCAATCTTTCCCTTACCTCTCGGAATACGAATCTTCTGACCGCATTGCGGGCACTTGTAGATATGGTAATCCTTTCTCTGTCGCATATCCTTCTTAAAATTGTACCATTTTGTTTTCCACTTATATCTTGCAGTTAAAAACTTCTGATTCTCCTGCTGACGCTTCATATAATTCTTACTGAACATTCTAAAGTAAATATATATGAATATTGCCCACACCAAGGCACCAAATATCGCCCGTCTTGTGAGTAATTCTAACACAATAAGAACCAACGAAGCTATAGATAAAAAGCGACTCAGCTCATCTACTCCATATCTGCCCTGCATAAATCTCATTAACTTTTCCCGCATAACTATCATATCCTTTCCAAAAAACTACTAAAGCATAGGTGATAGTAGCTTCAATGCTGATTGCACAACCTTTTGATGATAAGGACGTTTCTTCCACTTATCAAATTGAATTTCCTCACACTGCTCCAAGGTCTCCATGAAATCCTGCTTCATCTTGGCAACCGCATCCATCTCACTCATAAAAACTCCACACTCATAATGATGATAAAAGCTTCGATAATCGGTATTAATTGTTCCACATATTGCGCATTCATCATCCGCAATTACATTCTTAGCATGAATAAATCCCGGCTTATATTCGTAAATCTTCACACCGGCCTCAATCAGCTTACCATAATTAGAAACATTTACCATATAAACATACCATTTGTCATAAATGGCAGGTACAATAATTCTGACATCTACCTCACTTTCCGCTGCACTTCGCAAATCCTCCAGCATATTCTGGTCCAACACCAGATAAGGAGTTGTAATATAAATATAATCTCTTGCCTTTGTAATCATTCGGGTATATGCACCCTCTATCGGATTAGTCGGATTCCTATGTGGTCCTCCCATAAATGGCTGTACAAAACCATCCTCCTCTACCTGAATACTTGGCTTATATTTTTCATAATCCAACACCTCAGCCTTTCTGGTGCTTCTCCACATCTCTAAGAAAAAGCAGGTCAGACTCCATACTCCATTTCCCACAAGTCTGACACCGGTATCCTTCCAGTGTCCAAAACGCACAATATAGTTAGCATATTCATCTGCAAGATTAATGCCGCCTGTATATCCGATATTACCATCTATGACTGTAATCTTCTGATGATTACGATAATTAAAAGTCATTCTTGTAACATCTTGATGAATCGGGTTAAATACTCTCATATGGATTCCCCTACTCTCCATATCTCTACGAAAAGCATGAGTATTAATTCTAAGAGTACCAAAATCATCAAATAAAAGCTTTACCTCTACACCTTCCTTGACCTTCTGTGTAAGCACCTCAAGTATCTCATCCCAAACACGCCCCTCGGACACAATAAAATACTCCATGAAGATAAACTTCTCTGCCTTTCTAAGGTCATCCAGCATAGCAGTCAGCATATCTTCTCCAACTTTATAATAGGTCACCTTTGTTCCATCATAGATTGGATAACCGGACCTACGAAGATAACGGCTAATCTGTACCTTGTTTGGATGCTCCTGTTGAATATTCGTTGCCACCCTCTCATCCTGCTTCAGATACTTTGCCGTATCTATCTCTAAATCTCGAAATCTTTGATAATACGGAGAATTCTCTCTCTTTCGTCCCCACATAAAATATAGAAACAGACCAGAAATCGGCAACATCAGAATAATCAATATCCAACCCTGCTTATAGGACTCTTCATCATTTACCAATGCAAACACAGTAATTACACTGACTAATTCCAAAATAAAATATAATTCAAAAAATCCTTTCATCAAATAGGATGCCATAATACACATCGTAATAATCTGCAGAAAAAAAGCCAATGCTACAGTAACTGCTCTTATAATTCCATAGTATTTACTTCTGATAATACTTCTCATTGCTGCCCCCTCTAATAACTATAGTTTTCTCTTTTGTCTAATCCTAAAAGCATATAATCGGCGCGCCACAGTAATATCCACCACCGCCACAGCACAGATTACAAAACATATTAGCAATGCAAAGCTTCATACAAAGACCATCTGAACCAAAGGACGGATAACCATATTCCATCTGTCTTCCTGCATACCATCCTGCCTGTCCGCTTTGAAGACTCTGATAAAACTGGCGGTACTCCATATTATTAGGCTCCATACTAACAGCTGTTTCCGCATGCTCCTTGGCCATTACCTGGTTACCAAGACCTGCATTTGCCACTGCACTGAAATAATACCACTTTGCTCTTCTGTCCTTAATATTCACCAAAACATTCAATGCTTCGTGAAAATGTCTGCTTCGAATATAATTCGCAGCGGCCTCAAAATAACGGTCCTCGTCACTCTGTGTTTCTCTTCTGTATCCTCCAAAACCGCCAAAATCACCAAATCCACCATATTCCGCCTGCGCATACCCTTGCTCCTTTTCCTTCATAATCTGTGTATACGCCTGCTGAATTTGCTTAAACTTTTCCTCTGCCTCCGCTTTATTAGGATTATTCATATTGGCATCCGGATGATACTTTCGGCTCAATGCTCTATATGCTTTTTTAATTTCTTCGTCCGATGCACCTCTTTGTACACCTAACACTTGATATGGGTCATTCATCCCTTACTTCTCTTTCCTTCTTTTTAATTTGCAGCATCTCGTACCGGCACCATACGCCGGAATACAAAATATTTCTTAGTATCTCAACGTTCTTAATAATCGGCAGCTTCTCGAACTCTTTGGCACACTCCGTCATCATCATATATAAAATATTATAAACATCCTGCTCATAAGTCTTCGTTTCGCAAACCTTATAGAAAGGATTATAATTACCCTTTTTCAAATCTTTGTCCAAATCCTCATAAGCATCCATCAAATATACGAACTTTCCAAGGAAAAATGCCATCCTGCTAATGCTTTCCTGCCATTCATCCTCTCGATAACAAAAACACTCTGCTAAAACCTCTCCAAACAACCCTGATATCTTGTCCAGATTCTCTTCGCTAGCCTGTTCGCACTCAGATATTTTATCAAATAAAAGCTTTACCTTCGCACATTTCTCTGGATACTTGTCCTGTACCTTGCCAAAGCCTTTCTTTAACAGCTTAGCATATACATATCTTGTCCCTTTTCTCTCATCATCCCAATCATCCATACACTTATAGTAAGTAAATAACACCGTCATATCTGCAGCATACTCTGTATATTTATTAATATTGGTTGGTGTCCCCTTCTTTGGATGAAGAATACACTTTGAAAAGCCTGTCAATTCTTCCGGCTCATATAATCCTGATAAAAACATAATTAAAAATGTACAATCATAGGTTAATGCAAACTGTCCCTGAAACCCATATTTTTCCCGCAGTGTCCTACACAAACCACAATAATAGGAACGATACAAATCAAATTCCTTAAACTTTAACTCCTGCTTATTTACTGTAATATATCCAAACATAGTTTACTCCTATTTTCTTCATCAATAAACCTATTTCCCCTATTCTTTACCCATTCTATTATCTATTTTTATTCATCTATGAAGTAAAATCAATTAAAAAACTATGAAAAATTATTAATAAATATAATCACTTCAATATCGACATATATTTTGATAGAATATAAATAACAATTTTACTAAAAGGAAAAGAACATGCCACGTAAAAAAACAGCAGCTTCGAATCAATCAACCAAATTAAAAGCACCATCTCCAGTAATCAAGTATTCATCTGCGCTTGATGAGAAGCTTTTCTCACAAGCCTGCAAAAAGATGATTGGTGCATCACAAGGACAAAATGGTATTGGTACACTTTCAGAAAAGACCATTCATTCCGTCCTCAAATATTATTATGCCCCCAATTCAGACTACCATGAGATAAAAATTGGAAATTATGTGGCAGATATTTGTGTTGATGGTGAAATCTTTGAAGTACAGACAAGACAGTTTAATAAAATGAGAGATAAATTGTCCTATTTCCTACAAGAACATGATGTTACAATAATCTATCCCATCCCACATACCAAGTGGCTTTCGTGGTTGGATATGGAAACCGGTGAACTCTCTCCGAAAAGAAAGTCTCCTAAGACAGGGACTATGTATCATATATTTCCTGAACTTTATAAGATTAAGATGTTTATCACTAATCCGAATCTGCATTTTATTATTTCGCTGATAGACGTAGAAGAAACCCGCTATCTTAACGGCTGGAGCAAGGATAAAAAGAAGGGCTCCTCTCGCTGTGACGGTATTCCTGTGGGAATCTATGACGAAGTAAGAATTGACAGTCATGCAGACTATCATGTATTTCTTCCTGACACCCTGCCAGAGCAATTTACTTCTAAAGATTACGCCAAGGCGGCTCATATCCCCCAAAGACTTGCAGGTGTTGGACTCAATATCTTACTTGAAGTCAATGCTGTAAAGAGAGTGGGTAAGGTTGGAAATGCGTATTTGTATGAAAGAACTTAAAAGCGCCAAAATCAAGTTTTTCCTGACTTTGGCGCTTTATAAATCACTTATTATTCTTCTGTCTCAGCTGAATTCTCTTCGCTTATTTCTTCACCTTCAGTAGCTTCATCTGTTTCAATCTTACCGCGAACCTTTGCTATCTTAGCAACCGTTACGCCTTCATCAAGATTGATTAGCTTCACGCCTGAAGTATTACGTCCGATAACAGATACATCCTCTGCACGAATCTGAATGATAATACCCTCTGTGGTAATCATCATGATTTCGTTCTCTTCGGTAACAGCCTTCACACCTACTACATTACCGGTCTTTTCCGTAATCTTGTAGCAACGGATACCCTTACCGCCACGCTTCTGAACAGTAAATTCATCAAGTACGGTTCTCTTACCCATACCCTTTTCAGAAGCAATGAGTAATTCTGTACCCTGCGTATTCATCTGCATACCAACGATTTCATCATCATCAGAAAGGTTCATACCGATAACACCCATTGCAGTTCTACCCATTGCACGTACATCTGTCTCAAGGAATCGGATACACATACCATACTTAGTTACAAGGAATATCTCTGTATCCTTATCTGTAATCTTAACCTCGATTAACTCATCGTCCTCACGAAGATTAATTGCTGCCAGTCCCGTCTTTCTTACATTGCTGAACTCCATAATCGGTGTCTTCTTCGCAATACCCTTCTTCGTAATCATAAAGAGGTTCTTACCTTCTTCATATTCGTTAATCGGAATCATAGCAGAAATCTTCTCGCCAGGATTGAGCTGTAAGAGATTTACAATCGCTGTTCCTCTAGCTGTTCTGCTTGCCTCTGGAATCTCATATGCCTTCAATCGGTATACACGTCCCATATTGGTAAAGAACATCAGATAATCATGAGTTGATGTCATCAATAAATCCTCGATATAGTCATCATCTATCGTCGACATTCCCTTGATACCGCGGCCACCACGATTCTGTGTCTTAAAGTTATCTACGGTCATTCTCTTGATATAACCAAGACTTGTCATAGCGATAACCGTATTTCCACGAGGAATTAAGTCCTCATCCTCAATATCAAACTCATCATAGCCAAACTGACTTCTTCTGTCATCTCCGAACTTATCTGCAATTACACTAATCTCATCCTTGATGACACCAAGTAACAGCTTATTATCTGCAAGAATCGCTCTGTACTCTTCAATCTTCTTCATTAACTCTGCATGCTCTGCCTCAAGCTTCTCTCTTTCCAAGCCTGTAAGAGCACGAAGACGCATATCTACGATTGCCTGTGCCTGTACATCAGTTAAGCCAAAGCGTGCAATCAACTTCTCCTTAGCCTCTGCTGTGTTGGCACTTCCTCTGATAATGCTGATTACTTCATCAATATTATCAAGTGCAATCAATAAGCCCTGTAAAATATGGTCTCGCTCTTCTGCCTTGTTCAAATCATACTTTGTTCTTCTGGTAACGACATCCTCCTGATGTGCCAGATAATTGGTTAATACGTCCTTCAGACTCATAACCTTAGGTTCCCCATTTACAAGGGCAAGCATAATCACACCAAAGGTATCCTGAATCTGTGTATGCTTATAAAGCTGATTGAGCATAACATTGGCATTCACATCCTTACGAAGCTCAATTACGATACGCATACCCTCACGGTTTGACTCATCTCTAAGGTCTGTAATACCATCAAGACGCTTCTCTTTCACCATCTCGGCAATCTTCTCAATTAAACGAGCCTTATTTACCATGTACGGAAGCTCTGTTACGATAATACGATTCTTACCGTTTGCCATAGTCTCGATATTGGTTACACCACGAACCTTAACCTTACCACGGCCTGTTCTGTAAGCCTCCTCGATACCTCTTGTACCAAGAATAATACCACCTGTAGGGAAATCCGGTCCCTTTACGATAGGCAGTAACTCATCAATCTCTGTATCTCTGTCCTCTAATACCTTGTTATCAATAATCTTAACAACAGCACTAATAACCTCTCTTAAATTATGAGGCGGAATATTGGTAGCCATACCTACGGCAATACCTGTTGTACCATTTACCAAAAGATTCGGAAAACGGCTTGGTAATACAGTCGGCTCCTTCTCTGTTTCATCAAAGTTAGGCTCAAAAGTTACAGTGTCTTTATTAATATCAGCAAGAAGCTCCATAGAAATCTTGCTAAGTCTTGCCTCTGTATATCGCATCGCTGCGGCACCGTCACCATCCACGGAACCAAAGTTACCGTGTCCGTCAATCAATGGATAACGGAATGACCAATCCTGTGCCATATTAACCAATGCACCATAAATAGAGCTGTCACCATGTGGGTGATATTTACCCATGGTATCACCGACAATACGGGCACTCTTTCTATGAGGCTTATCCGGACCGTTGTTCAACTCAATCATGGAATATAAAACTCTACGCTGTACAGGCTTTAATCCATCTCTTACATCAGGCAAAGCTCGAGATGCAATAACACTCATGGCATAGTCAATATATGACTTTTCCATGGTTTTTTGCAAATCGACTTCTTCTATTTTGTCGAAAATATTGTCTTCCATTCTCTATTTCCTCTCTATCCGGCAGTCATTACCACCGTTTCTTAGATGTCTTTTGTTGCATACTTAGCATTTGCCTCGATGAACTCTCTTCTTGGCTCTACTTTATCTCCCATAAGAGTAGTAAATGTCAAATCAATCTCAGACTCTGCTTCTTCGTTCATGTTAACCTTCAATAAGATTCTCTTCTCCGGGTCCATAGTTGTATCCCAAAGCTGGTCAGCATCCATCTCTCCAAGACCTTTATAACGCTGAATCTTATTATTCTGGTCACGTCCTACCTCATCCAAAATAGCTGCCAATTCTTCATCCGAATATGCATACCATACCTTCTTGTTCTTCTCAAGCTTATATAGTGGTGGCTTCGCCAGATATACATAACCCTGCTTAATCAACTCCGGCATGAAACGATACAGGAATGTCAGCATCAATGTTGCAATATGCGCACCATCTACGTCGGCATCGGTCATAATAATAATCTTATGATATCTTAATTTTGAGATATCAAAATCATCATGAATACCGGTACCAAATGCAGTAATCATCGCTTTAATCTCCGCATTGGCATATATCTTATCTAATCTTGCTTTCTCTACGTTCAAAATCTTACCACGAAGCGGAAGGATAGCCTGTGTTGCACGACTTCTTGCAGTCTTTGCACTACCACCGGCCGAATCTCCCTCTACGATGAAGATTTCGCAATTCTTAGGGTCCTTATCTGAACAATCTGCAAGCTTACCAGGAAGTGCCATACCCTCTAAGGCTGTCTTTCTTCTGGTTAAATCTCTTGCCTTTCTTGCTGCCTCTCTTGCTCTTTGCGCCAAGATAGACTTCTCACAAATCTGCTTTGCAACAGCAGGATTCTGCTCTAAAAAGTAGGTAAGCTGCTCACTTACGATACTATCAACCGCACCTCTTGCCTCAGAGTTACCAAGCTTCTGCTTAGTCTGTCCTTCAAACTGAGGGTCCTCAATCTTAATTGATACAATCGCAGTCAATCCTTCTCTGATATCATCTCCGCTAAGATTTGCTTCATTCTCCTTAAGAAGCTTAAAGCTTCTTGCATAATCATTAAAGGTCTTTGTCAAAGCATTTCTAAAACCTACAAGATGTGTACCACCCTCTGGTGTGTTGATATTATTAACAAAGCTGTATGCACTCTCAACGAAAGAATCGTTATGCTGCATAGCAACCTCTACATATACATTATTCTTCTTACCTTCAAAGTACAAAACATTCTCATAAAGAGGTGTCTTACTCTTATTGAGGTATGTTACAAACTCACTAATACCACCCTCGTAGTGGAATGTCTTCTCTATAGGACCATCCTCCGGTCTTAAATCACGAAGTACAATCTTAAGATTCTTTGTTAAGAATGCCATCTCACGAAGTCTCTGCTTCAATACATCATAATCATATACTGTATCTTCAAAAATAGTATCATCAGGTAAAAATGATACCTTGGTACCTGTCTTTTCCATCGGACACTCACCAATCTCCTTTAAAGGATAGCAAACATGTCCTCTCTCATAACGCTGCTTATATACCTTTCCACCCTGGCAAATCTCTACCTCAAGCCAGTTAGAAAGAGCATTTACAACAGACGCACCTACACCATGAAGTCCACCGGATACCTTATATCCTCCACCGCCGAACTTTCCGCCTGCATGAAGAATTGTAAATACAACCTCAACTGCCGGAATACCTGCCTTCTTATTGATACCAACAGGAATGCCTCGTCCGTTATCAATAACCGTTATGGAATTATCAGGATTAATTGTTACATCAATTGTATCGCAATATCCTCCTAATGCTTCGTCAACCGCATTATCTACAATCTCATATACCAGATGATGCAATCCTCTCGAAGAAGTACTACCAATATACATACCGGGTCTCTTTCTAACTGCTTCAAGACCCTCCAGTATCTGGATTTGATCTGCTCCGTATTCAGTACTCATATGATTCCTCCATTAATTTTCACATGTTACAGTTGCATTTGAAACCTTAAATATCTTATTGATTTCAAATCTGTTATTTACAAACTCCTCCAAACCGGTACAGGTAATAATCGTCTGAATATCTCCTATACTGTTTAAAAGATAATTTTGTCTGTTACTATCAAGCTCCGATAATACATCGTCTAATAACAATAACGGTGTATCCTTCGTAATCTTCTTCACCAACTCTATCTCTGACAACTTCAAAGAAAGGGCTGCTGTTCTCTGCTGTCCCTGAGAACCAAACTTCCTAATATCGATATCTCCAACCATAAAGCTGAAATCATCTCTATGCGGCCCTGTGCTGGTCATCTTAAGACGAATGTCCCTCTCTTGGCCAAGACTCAGTTCCCGCTCATAATCCTCAATCCGGCAATCCGGTTCATAACGAATTACAAGCTCTTCCTTACCACCGGATAATTTCTTATGTATGTCATAAATAATCTCATTCAACTGCTTTACAAAGGTTGCACGTCTCTCCATAATCTTGCTGCCATAGGATACCAGCTGGGAATCCCAGATAGATAAAGTATCCTTAAGTCCCGGATTAAAGTACAACTCCTTTAACAGCTTATTTCTCTGATTCACAATCTTGTTATAATTATTCAAATTATAAAGATAAAAGCTATCCAGCTGACAAAGCTCCATATCCACAAATCTTCTACGCTCTGCAGGTCCGTTCTTAATAATAGACAAGTCCTCCGGCGAGAAAAATACGATATTTAACATGCCTAACAGCTCAGCGGCCTTCTTAATCTTCTGTCCGTTAATCGCAATTCCCTTGGATTTATTCTTCCTAAGGTGCATATCCACACGATTCTCCAGTTCATCCTTAATGACATAGGTTCTGATATGTGCTTCCTCTGCATTGAAATTCACAATATCCTTGTCCTTACTGCCCTTATGGGACTTTGTCGTAGCCGACAGATAGATTGCCTCTAATATATTCGTCTTCCCCTGTGCATTATCACCATATAAAATATTGGTTCCTGCATCAAAGGTCATTGCTAAAGACTCATAATTTCTAAAATTTTCAAGTTCAAGCGATTTAATCAGCATCCTGCTTCCTGCCTTTCAACAACATTCGTCCTCGGCTATGGGCACTTAATCTGAATCGTCTGTCCTTCAAAGGTAACGATATCTCCGTCTACAAGCTTTTTACCACGCTGTGTCTCTGTCACTCCGTTCACCTGTACAAGACCATCCTGTACTGCAAACTTTGCTTCTACACCTGACTCTACCAAGCCGGCAGCCTTTAATGCCTGGCCAAGCTTAATAAAATCATCCTTCAAAAATAAGAATTCCATAACTATACATTGCCTTTCCAATAATATCCTATCAAAAAACACTCAAAAAGCGTTCTTCATTAACCAACAGAACTAAATGTAACCGGAAGAATCAGATAGTTATAGCTTCCCTGCTCATCCTTGATATAGCAAGGTGCCTTAGGATTCAACAGCTTTATATCTATCTCTTCATCATCAATTACTTTTAATGCATCGATTAAGAACTTAGGGTCAAATCCAATCATTAAATCCTTACCGCTCTTAACGATGTCAATCTCTTCATCAAGACTACCGATAATAGAATTCATCTTAAGTTCCATTACCTCATCCTGAATATTCATAATAATCGGCTTCTTATCGCCTTCCTTAACAAGAAGTGTGGAACGGTCAATACAACCAAGTAATTCCTTCTTGTTAATCTTAACTCTTGTCTCATAATCAGCAGAAAGAATATTATCAATCTTCAAATACTCTCCCTCAATTAATCTTGATACAACCGTTGTATTATCAAATTCGAATAAAATGTGCTTACTTGTAAAGAAAATGTTTACATCTTTATCTGTATCACCTGATAAAATCTTACTGATTTCATTTAAGGTCTTACCCGGTACAATTACCTTCTTGTTAGAATAAGAATTCTTCAGATTTACCTTTCTAAGAGAAATTCTTAATCCATCAGAAGAAACAACCTTTAAAACATCATCTTGAATCTCAAATAACTCACCTGTCAAAATCTTATTATTGAAGTTATCCGCAATAGAGAAAATAGTTTGTCTGATGATTTCCTTCAATGTGAACTGTGAAATACAAATGGAATCATTTCTTTCAATCTGCGGTAAATAAGAGAAATCTTCTCCTGATTTACCTACAATACTAAACTTAGCTTTCTCGCAGGTAATGTTAGCCTTATAGCTTGCATCTGTTTCAATTGTAACTTCGTTATCAGGAAGCTTTCTTACAATATCTAAGAAAATCTTTGCATCTAAAGCAATAATTCCCTTTTCGATAATCTCGCCTTCAATAATAGTTTCTATACCTAACTCCATATCATTGGCAGTTAAGGTAATTTGTCCCTTGGTCGCATCAATTAAGATACATTCCAGAATAGACATTGTTGTTTTACTTGGTACAGCCTTGGAAACGGTATTAACGCCGTTGAGTAAATTTGTTTTTGAACATATCAGTTTCATGTGCATAACTCCCTTCGGTGTAAAATGAATAATGCGAAAGCATCAAAAACATAAATATATAAATAATATATTCTTAATATTCATAGTAATAGGCGTGGATATGTGAATAACCACTTGAACCCAGTGATTTTAAAGGAAAAGTAAAAATCAAAACTTGTGAAAATACCTTAGAAAAATTCTAGAGTTATTCAAGTGAATTCACAATCCCTTTTGTGAGGTATGAGATAAAGTTAAGAAGCAAAATGAAGTTATCCCAAACTCATCAACATAGGTACTCACATGTTATCAACAGAAATAATCGAAAGTTATCCACATATTATGATGGGGATATTTTCTTTTTGATGATTTCTATTTTATTAGCAAGCTCTTCATTGGTCTTAATATCCTTTTCAATCTTCTTATTACCGTGCATGATGGTAGTATGGTCCTTCTTATTCAGCATCTTTGCGATAGCCTGGAAGGAAGTACCTGTCATATTGTAAGTAAGATACATGAAAATCTGTCTTGGAAGAACATACTCTGAATTACGCTTTTTAGAGGTTAAGTCTTCTTTAGAGATATTAAAGTGCTCAGCAACAACATCCAAAATCAAAGAAGGTGTAACTTCACGAACCTGGTCAGGATAAATAACATCCTTTAGTGCATCCTCTGCAAGGGCGAGGGTAAGTTCCTTCTTATTTAAACGGGCATTGGCAATTACTTTATTCAATGCACCTTCCAACTCTCGGATATTGGACTTAATATTAGTAGCAATATACTGGATAATCTCGTCATCTACAGGACGGTCATAGGTTTCTGCATTCTTACGAAGAATAGCCATTCTTGTTTCGTAGTCCGGTGCCTGAATATCAGCAATCAATCCCCACTCGAAACGTGAACGGAAACGTTCTTCTAAGGTCTCCATTTCCTTTGGCGGCTTATCTGATGACAGAATAATTTGCTTACCTGCAGAATGAAGCACATTAAAGGTATGGAAAAATTCCTCCTGTGTGGATTCCTTTCCTATAATAAACTGTACGTCATCGACTAAGAGAACATCCACTGTTCTGTATTTATCACGAAGCTTGGTCATGGCAGCTGCATTACCGCTACGGATAGACTCGATTACTTCGTTTGTAAACTGCTCAGAGGTAACATATAAAACCTTGGTATCTGTGTTCTGTTCTAACACAAAATGGCCGATGGAATGCATAAGATGCGTCTTACCAAGTCCGGCACCTCCATATAAATAGAGAGGATTGTATGCTTCACCCGGAGATTCTGCAACAGCCAGTGCAGCGGAATGTGCAAATTTATTATTATTACCAACAACAAAGGTATCAAATTTGTACTTACTATTTAAATTAGCATTCTCATAATTAGGATTAGGGCTTTTACCCGGGATTGGAGAATGCTCAGAGCTATTCTCAGATGCGGCATCAGGAGAACTTTCTGATATAAATGCAACATCATATGGATAATCCATAAGTTCAGTTATTGTAACCTGAAAAATGCTTTTATACTTTGTCGTTATGTATTTAATCATATGAGACTGATTGGCAGGAACCAGAATTGTAACAATATCGTTCTTAACATTAAAGAACTTCAATGGTGCAATCCAAGTCTTATAAGAGATATCTGTTAAATCATATTCGTGTCTTATAACCTCTTTTATTTCATCCCATTTTTCTCTGATTTCGTTCATGATATACCTCTGACTTTAAAATAATCTATAATGTTCCAGTCTTATTGTAAACCATATGTGAAAAAATATCAAATAATAAAACTAAATAATTAAAACAATTATTTACACCAAATGTGAATAAAGTGGAAGAGAAATACACACATATGACAAAATAGGTGTTTAAATTGTGGATAAGTTATACACATAGATGTGTAAAAAACATGAATAACTATAGTGAAGGGAAAATAATCCATACCAATGGGGATAACTATATAAACAAATTCCACATGAAAAAAGTGGACAAATTCAAGGAATGTGAAGAATACTTCAGAATGGTTTTCAACGAGTTATCCACAAGATATAAACAATTTGTGGATAAATAGTACTCTATGTGGATTTTTATCATATTTCTGTGGAAAAGGTGTTGATAGACTCTTTTGGGAGTGTAATAAATACCTAGTAGGTGAAAGTCTTATCCACAAAGAATCCACTAATTTTATGTCAATTTCTTTATTTTTTCCTCAATGAAATAAAGAAAAATCAATGTTTTTACCCTTGACTTGCAATTCGTTATCTTATATAATCTTTATGATATTTTCTAATACAAGGTATCAGTCTGCCTATATAGACTGTGTACCAGTTACATCATAGTGTAAATTACGTTACCGGTATCTTATAGATAGGTATATGAGAAGGAGGTGTTTCTCACATGAAAATGACATTTCAGCCAAAGAAGAGACAGAGATCTAAGGTTCACGGATTCAGAGCAAGAATGAGTACTCCGGGCGGAAGAAAAGTTTTAGCTGCTAGAAGAGCAAAAGGAAGAAAGAGATTATCAGCATAGGCCGCAATTTTGTGGCCTTTTTTCTCTTTGTTGAAAACATTGTTAAAACAGAGAGTGATTAAGAAAGGCTTTATATGAGATTTTCGGAATCATTAAAGAGTAACAGAGATTTTAAGAATGTGTACAGTCGGGGCAAGTCATTTGCCAATAAGTATCTTGTGATGTATGTATTAGAGAATGGAACAGATAGGAATAGACTTGGAATTTCTGTTAGTAAGAAAGTTGGAAACAGTGTCGTACGACACAGAGTAACAAGATTAATAAGGGAAAGTTATCGACTACATGAGAATATATTTAATAGTGGTTTAGATATAGTAGTCGTCGCAAGGGTAAGTGCGAAGGATACAGGGTATGCGGAGATTGAGAGTGCATTACTTCATGTATCGAAGCTCCACAAGATATTGAAAATATTCTTTTATTAATAGATAAGATATTAATTAAGGATATGTTTGGTTCGCAGGATATGATATGGATATCCGGGGAGGTAAGTATGAAATATATCATGATTCGTCTGATTCGTTTTTATAGAAAGTATTTATCGCCGATGAAGAGTACAAAGTGCCCGTATTATCCGACCTGCTCCGAGTATGGACTGCAGGCAGTGGAGAAATATGGTGCTGTGAAGGGCGGCGCTTTGGCTTTATGGAGGATTCTTCGATGCAATCCTTTTTCCAAGGGAGGATATGACCCCGTTCCGTAATTTTATATGGAAGTGGGACAGGTTTGTTTGGACGCACATTATTTGGAGCCCGCAAGAGGAGGACAAACAGTGGATTACACTTTATTAACCCAGAATTCAACTCCGATATTTTCCATCATAGTTAAGCTTCTTGGCGTAATTATGAATATTATTTTTGAATTCCTTGATTTAATCGGAATTCCCAATATCGGTTTATCTATTTTATTATTTACAATTGTTATTTACTTATTATTAATGCCGTTAACTATTAAGCAGCAGAAGTTCTCTAAGCTTTCTGCGAAGATGAATCCTGAGCTTCAGGCAATTCGTGATAAATATAGCGGTAAGAATGACCAGCAGTCCATGATGGAGATGAATTATGCGACTAAGGCAGTATATGCCAAGTACGGTGTTTCACCATCAGGCAGTTGTGTACAGTTGTTGATTCAGATGCCTATTTTGATTGCATTATATCAGGTAATCTATCATATTCCGGCATATGTATCAAAGGTTGGAGAGGCTTTTGGTATGTTGGCAGATAAGATTATTGCGTCAGATGGAGTAGCGTATATTAAGGAACTCACAGCAGGTGTACAGTATGCTAAGAACTTTGAGATTGCTGATAACACCAGGAATGCGGTTATCGATGTATTGTATGCATCTTCTACACAGGATATAGCAGCAATTAGTGAGAAGTTTGGTCTTGCAGATTTGGCATTGAACGGTGAAAGAATCTTAAGTTCAGGTGCAGAAATCGGATTAATTGATACTTATAATAATTTCTTAGGTCTTAATATTGCGAATTCACCAATGAATATTATGACCAATGCATTTTCAGCGAATAATTATTTATTA
>SVFJ01000161.1 GCA_015056925.1 Lachnospiraceae bacterium
TGTTAAGTCCGGTGATGAGCTTGAGATGATTGCCAATAATATCAATGCGTTATTGGAGCATATTCGTGGTGTCATGATGAATGTGTCTGACAACTCAGATATTCTGCGAGCATCCTCTAAAAAGGTGGCAAAATATTTGGGCGATACATCGGTAAGTGTGACGGATGTATCGGCGACCATGCAGGAAATGAGTGCGGCAATGCAGGAAACCAGTGCATCCATAACTAATGTAAATGATGCAGTAACAAAGATTTATGATTACGTGATACAGATTGCTGATAAAGCAGCGGATGGGGAAGCTTCTTCTGAAGGCATTATGAAGAAGGCAGAAGAAATACATGAAGAAGCGGTTAAAACCAGAAACGAGGCTGCAGAAAGAACGGAGCAATTAAGAGAGTCTATTAACAAAAAAGCGAAGGAAGCAAAGGCGGTAAAAGAAATTAATATTTTAACAGATAATATTATTGCCATTACAAGTCAGACCAATCTGCTTGCATTAAATGCAAGTATTGAAGCTGCAAGAGCCGGTGAAGCAGGTAAGGGCTTTGCGGTTGTAGCAGATGAGATAGGTAAGCTGGCAATGGATTCGGCTGCGGCAGCAAATAAGATTCGAGAGGTAAGTGCCAAGATTATCAGTGTAGTAAATGAATTGGCAAAGGAGTCAACCGGTATTGTGGATTTTATGGATGAGATTGCTCTGACAGGATATGATAAGCTACAGGAAACCAGTGAGCAATATAGGGATGATGTGGCAAATACAGCAAATATGTTGCAGGAGTTTGCAGGAGCAAGTGAACATCTCAAAGAGAACATCAATGAAATCCGTGAGGCGATTGCAGCTGTAAACATTGCGTTGGATGAGAATACCAAGGGTATTGAAAGTGTTACAAATCTTTCAGCAGAAATCGAAAGTGCAGTTTCTGACATTGAAAAGGAAGCAGCTGAGAATCGAATCATCGCAAAGAAGCTGAATCAGGAAGTAAATAAATTTAAGTTAGAGTAGAGAATTAGGGAGTTTGCAGTGATATAACGGCAAACTCTCTATTATTTTTGACGAAAGCCAACTTTAACAAAACGTAAACATTTCCCCAACATTTCAATAACAAACAAGGCTTATAGTAGCCTCATCAACAAACGAAACAAACAAATTGTTTTATAGATTGTATGGAGGTTATATTATGAGCAACACAATGTATTTAGTAACAGGAGCAGCAGGATTCTTAGGCGGTACAATCTGCCGTCAGCTAGTAGATAGAGGAGAGAAGGTAAGAGCCTTTGTTCTTCCAAATGATAAGGCAATCAAGTTTGTACCGCAGGAGGCAGAGATTGTAGAGGGTGACCTTTGTGATATGGATTCTTTACGCAGATTCTTCACAGTTCCGGAGGGAACAGAGACAGTTGTACTTCATATTGCAAGTATTGTAACAGTAGACCCTGAGTTCAATCAGAAGGTTATGGATGTAAATGTAGGCGGTACACAGAATATCATCGACCTTTGCTTAGAGCATAAGGAGTGTAAGAAGCTGGTATATTGCAGTAGTACAGGTGCGATTCCTGAGCTTCCAAAGGGACAGGCAATCAAAGAGGTCAGTCACTTTGATGAGAGTAAGGTAGTAGGCTGCTACAGCCAGTCAAAGGCTTTGGCGACGCAGGCAGTTTTGGATGCTGTTCATGAGAGAGGCTTACATGCCTGTGTGGTGCATCCAAGCGGTATCTTAGGACCTGAAGATTTTGCAATCGGTGAGACAACAGGTACAGTAATGCAGATTATCAATGGTGAAATGCCTATGGGTATTGATGGTTCCTTCAATCTTTGTGATGTAAGAGACCTTGCAAATGGAACTATTTTAGCAGCAGATAAGGGTAGAGATGGAGAATGCTATATCCTTGGTAATCAAGCAGTATCCTTTAAGAAGTTTTCGAAGCTTTTGATGGAGGAAAGCGGATGCAAGCCAATCAAAGCATTTTTGCCACTTGGTATTGCTAATTTTATTGCTGGAGTGATGGAGAAGCAGGCAAAGAAGAAGGGAACACGTCCGCTTATGACTACCTTCTCGGTATACAATCTTGCAAGAAATAATGAGTTTGACTGCACAAAGGCAAGAAGAGAATTAGGCTATCGCACACGCTCTTATAAGGAGACAATTCGTGATGAGGTAGCGTGGCTCAAAGCAGCTGGAAAGATAGCATAAAGACTAAGAAAGCAGTAGATTTCTGATTAAGAAACTACTGCTTTTTGTGTGTCCAAATGATGAGAAAAGTTTGAACAAAGTGTGTATTTTATAGACAAAAAGAGTCAATCTGCTATACTAACCCTCGAAAGAACGAAAGGAGAACTTAGAGATGTCCTATCAGTCCGTATTTAAACGATATGAATTAAAATACATGCTGACGTTGGAGCAGAAACAAAGAATTGTCGAAGTGATGAATAACTACATGGCACTAGATAAGTATGGAAGAACCACGATTCGCAACATTTACTTTGATACAGACAATTTTCGCTTGATTCGACGCTCCATAGAGAAGCCAGCTTATAAAGAAAAGCTGCGTATTCGAAGCTATACAAAGACCGATGCAGATAGCCCTGTTTTTGTGGAGCTGAAGAAAAAGTACAAATCCGTGGTTTACAAGAGACGTCTTTCGATGGAGCAGGACAAGGCATTTTCCTGGGTGGCAGGTGATAAGTCAATCGAAGATAAGTCACAGATTTCACAGGAGATTGATTATTTTCTTACATATTATAAGGATTTGAAGCCGAAGGTTTTTTTATCCTATGAAAGAGAGGCTTATTACGCACTTGACGGAGGGGACTTTAGAGTTACCTTCGATGATAACATATTATGCAGACAGGATGATTTGTCCTTAGAGGCAGAGATAGGCGGGACACCAATCTTAGAAGATGATAAGGTGCTGATGGAGATTAAGTGCTCGGGAGGCATTCCGCTCTGGATGACAGAGGTGCTGTCTAGGGAGCAGATTTATAAGACATCTTTTTCAAAATACGGAACCGCATATAAAAATATTATTTTTCCAAAGCTAAAGGAGGCAATAGCGTATGTTTGATACAATGTTTAGAGGTTTATTTGATACAGATATGAGCAGTGTGATTTCGGTAACGGATTTTCTGCTTTGTGTAGGAGGTTCATTGGTAATTGGTATGATTCTTGCGATTGCGCATATGTACCATTCGCGATATACCAAGAGCTTTTTGGTAACGCTGGCATTATTACCGGCAGTAGTTTGTGTAGTGATTATGATGGTAAATGGTAATGTTGGGGCAGGTGTGGCTGTTGCGGGAGCGTTTAGTCTTGTTAGATTCCGTTCCGTACCCGGTACAGCGAAAGAGATTACCATGCTTTTCCTTGCGATGGGAGCGGGTTTAATCGCTGGTATGGGATATTTAGGATTTGCATTGTTATTCACTGTTATTATGTGTGCTTTCAGTGTACTATATAATATGATGGACTTTGGTACGAAGAAGAATGCAGTTCTTTATAAGACTTTAAATATCACAATTCCTGAGGATTTGGATTATTCAGAAGTGTTTGAGGATATTCTTAAGGAGTATACATCAGCGTGTGAATTAGTCAGAGTAAAGACAACCAATATGGGAAGTATGTTCAGACTTACTTATGATATAACCTTACGCGATGCGGCAAAAGAGAAAGAGATGATTGATAAGCTGCGTTGCAGAAATGGTAATTTGGAGATTTCTGTTTCTAAACAGGAAACAATGGTTACAGAGCTATAAGGTGGAAAGGAGCACTTAAAATATGAAGAGAAAGACCATACCTATATTATTGTTAAGCCTTGTATTGGTAATGACAGGCTGTGGAGATAAGACGGGAGCCAAGGGAGATATTTCCCAGGGAGAGACTAGCCCAAATGATAATAAAGTGCAACAGAATGTGGAAAACAATCAGGAGGCAGAAGATAGCAGTGCAAAGACAGAGATGAATATAGAAATAGATACCTCTGACATGTTTTCTGATAGAGATTATAAGACGGAATATGATGAAAGCAAGAGTGCAGTGATTACATTAACAGGTGATTCGGCAGCTTGCAGTTCGAATGCCGTGGAGATTGATGGAAGTACTGTTACGATTAAGGATGAAGGTACTTATATTGTAAGTGGAAGTTTGGAGGATGGTATGCTTATTGTAGATGCAGATGATTCCGATAAGCTTCAGATTGTTTTGGATAATGCATCGATTCATAGTGAGACCTCAGCACCGATTTATGTATTAGAAGCAGATAAGGTGTTCCTTACATTGGCAGAAGGAAGCAGTAACGTAATTTCTAACGGCGGAAGCTTTGTAGCAATAGATGATAATAACATTGATGGCGTTTTGTATTCCAAACAGGATTTAACCTTAAATGGTCAGGGAAGTCTTACGATTACCTCACCTGCAGGACACGGTATTGTATGTAAGGACGATTTGGTATTTACAAGTGGCAGCTATACGAT
>SVFJ01000162.1 GCA_015056925.1 Lachnospiraceae bacterium
ACCATATTGCTCACGGTGTTCCTTCACACATAGCGGACAATAACGTAAATATCTTATCTTTCCCTTTGTCACTCTCATGGGTACTATATCACAGCACTTACCCTTCATTTCCACCATCCAGCTGAAAGCCTCTTGCTTACGCTCTAACGGCAGAAATCGGGCATAATACGGAAACATAGTATGCTCCAGCACTATTTGTTCCATAGACTGCTTTCTGCATAACATACGCACAGCATCACTAGTTAATGGGTTAATAAATTCTGTATCAGGCCTGGTGTGAGTATTGGTATATAAATCTTCTGCTACATCACGATACGCCACATAGCCTATCTTTTGATAATATCTGGCAAGTATACTGTAAACCAGCTCATCTTCATAAATAGACGGGAAGTAACTAATCACAATGCCACCTCCTGTACCACCACATACCGACGTAAATGCTTTACTACATCAACACCTTTATCCTTTGCATCCTGAATAACAAGCTCAACATTCATATCGTGCGTTGTCACTGTTCCAGAATCCATTAAAGATTGCTTCTGCTTCTTAGACGTGGTAGTTTTGACAGCAGTATTTATTGCTATCTTTGCATGAAGCATCCCCATTCGATTCTCATAGGCATCATTCAAATTCTTCATATCCATTATCTCCGAGCCATTTAAAATCGCTATTTCCTGAACCGCATGAAGTAGGCTAACCACATTTGCAACAATTCCTCCGCTATGCTCATACAACCATGAAATCATACCAGCTGTAGGTTCTGCTCGATACTTTGTATACTGATACCGAAACAAAACCTCACATAATTCTACAAAGTATTCATCATACGGCAATTCCTTGTATTGAAATCCAACCAATCGTCTGGCAAGCTGTGTTTCTGTTTCGAAAAACGGAATACATTCAGGACATCCAACAATCATTACCGATACACCTGAATTATTGATTAACTGCATCAATACTCCAATCAGAAGTGTACCATTCCGATTTTTAATAACATTCTGGATTTCATCAATTACAAGAACACCTATATGATTTAAGCATACCTGCGACACCAAACCTATCAATGTATCCGTGGTCGTTCCATTCCTTGTGCCACTACGATAATACGAACTACCTAAGTATTCATCTGTAACTCTTAATATCTCCAACAACATACCTTTGGGTGAACTATCAAACGGACATTGAACCTGTAATATTGGTACAATTTTAGTGTATGGTTCATCAATCATAATCAGCTTATTATCTGTAACCAATTCAATACTTCTGGCTATAGCCGAACTCTTTCCGACACCAGAAACACCAATGATGCTACTGCTGTCACTTCCACCGATAATGCCTCGGTATTCCTTAGTTTTCATGCCTAAACTATTCTCTTTCTGTTGCTTTACTGCCAGCATGGTATTTTTCTTCTTTAATGACATAAGAAGTGCCAGATGCAAACGTGTATATATTTCCATCGACATTTTGTTTGGATAATATATCTTGTACATATCTGGCAATGCCATCAAACGTATTGCTGCATCTGCTTCTCTAATAGAATCCGAATATTCAGGAACATCTATCATAGCTTCTTTTAATTCCTCACCAGCTAAAAGCTTTGGTAATTTACTATTCCAATCCATCTTCTGCACCTACCTTCCGCACATAATCTATATGCTGTTTCTTCTGTTCCTTGCTACGATTATCTCTAATACCTTTGGTACTGACCTTGCCCGAAGGTTTCACCATATTAGCTACTGTTTCAATATTACGAGCCAGTTGAATCTCTGCCTGTAAACTGTATTCCTTGGCATCTTTACTGATTTGACGTTGCTTCTGTTTCAGTTCTTCTACAGCATCAAATGACTTACCATCAAATCGAACATCTATAAGCTCAAATCGTATGTACTTGCCATCCTCAATCAACCATACCGCCGAAACATCATCAGGATTATATGCAACTTCTGCTTCTCCACCGCACAAATACAGTTCTGTAAAACCATCATTGTAGTAGCGAAGCCCGTTGACCTTTAAGCCTTGTCTGGTAAATCGTCCAATCGTTCTTGGCAATAATGTTAATATGATTTGTTCAGGCGTAACATCTAACAATCTCACTCCATAATGCTCTAATCCCCACTTCCATATTTCTGTAGAATAAGGTGGCACTTCCGCATCCAGCATTTCTTCTGTATATGGAAAATTATCGTTAGAGCGTTTTGAATTATGATACAAGATGCAGTGAATCACTATTTTCTCAAACTGCTCCATAGTAAGACATGCATCCTTTCTGTAGTCATGAGAACCTCGCTCTTGATAATCCACCTCTATAATACCTTTGCTCCGAAGATGTTTTTTGTAATTATCCTGCAACAATCGAAATAACAATTCAGCCCATGATTTTAACTCTGGTCTGTATGGAGGAAGATTTGTTATCTGAACTCCCAACTCAACCAACTGCGAAAACGTATCACAAATATATTCTGAACCTTGGTCTGACACCAATTTGTACGGTAGCTGATTATTACACCATTCATGAGGACTAATATCAATTCCATGATTTCTACAATGCTCCACTTTATCTGTAACCACATTCAGCATCAAATTTCTTAGAGCATATACACCACCTTCCCACGTTAAAGCATATCCCATACACATACCAGAAAAGGCATCTACACATGTCACAAGTAATGGTCTGCCTACTAATCTTCCTGCATCATCAACAAGATAAATATCGCATATCGTTCCATCAATCATGCCAACACCTGGGCATGGTGCAAAGGCCTGTATATTACCACCTACAAGCGGTCTGAAATCTCTCTGATAAGCACTAAGACCTTCACGAGATATGTAATAATTCTGTAGTTTCCGATGCTTTCTGTAGAAATACCGATACTGATAATAAGATGGATATTCTTCAAGCAGATTACCTTCTTCATCGCAATATTTTTCTTTCAGCATCAGAGTATAAGCAGTCTTTAGCGAATTACGGTTCTTATTATAGAAAAACTTATTTAATGACCAGCGGATATTCTTTTCATCCTGTGTCAGTTCTCTATCATCCGATTTCTTCTGTGGCAGCAAACTCTGAATATGATTGAAAGCCAAGTATCTACATAGGTAACTTCTTACAGATTGTTTCGACACCTCATACTGCTCCGCTACTTTTGATATAGCAACGGAACGAATCTTTTCATCCGCAACAAAAGGCAATATAGCAGTAACCATAGCGTACCGTTCATGCATAATGGTTTTATCTTTTGTGCGTATGCAAGTATCATCTACCACTACAAAATTTGCATCAGAGTAATATTTTTCCTCTGCATATTCTACATAGCCGCACATATCCGTAGGATTCATCCAGACTGGCATAGTACACTTCACGCAATCAATAACCATAATCCGATTCTCCTGAACATGAATCACTCTTAGAACACTATCATCCTTACAGAACAAATCATTTTTCTTCATCAACTACCAGCCCCCAATCCTTTACATTCTTAACATCCATCCAGTATTGTCTACTGCTCTCTAACATCTTCATTGTCATAGGCTTAGTGAACATTTTTCGATACACGCATTCTCGAACCATATACTCACCATTTGCCTTAACACACAAAAAATCAGATGTGTAGTCCATACCTTCCAGCTGAACATTGCATCTGATTTCCATGATGTCGCTGTCAGCTTCCAGTATATCTGCATAAGCATATTGAAGAGCATCATATGTCTTACAGACGCCCTCACACTTAGATAGCTTTCGTTTCTCACAACGACCTTTATAATTCTTTTTTCTCATCAGGTAGTACCTCCGTTAGTATTAGTATTTACGTTTCAAAGATACCGCCATAGTTTTTCCCAAAAACCTCCCAAAAGTTTCCCAAAAAGCTCCCAAAAACATGAAAATCCCAAAAAACTTCCCAAAAACGATTATTTCTGGGGATTAATAAATAGCTTCAAACCATTGTATTTACTGCATTTGTTGGACTTCGATTAGTTTTTCCCAAAAACAACATGAATAATATCACTATGTTAAAGGGCAAAGCATTTTATCCTCAAAAGGCAAAAATGTTTATCCTCAATACCCTAACCATATATGAATGATTAAGAGTAATATATTCGTGCTATTTAAAGAGATTCCACTATAAGCGATAACCTCTGAAACATCAGTATTTACAAGGTTTCTACTACATTAGATAAAGATAAAAATAGACCTTGGAATGAGTTTTTTAGATGGCTCATTTCAAGGTCTATTACTTATTTTTATTTACTTGTCAAGCTAAGCCATTTTGCCTTTTCAGGATAATTTGCTTTGCCCTTTAACAACTTGAAACTATTCAAACTCAATCGTAGCCACTGGCTTAGGAGTGATTTCATACACAACTCTACTAATACTTGGAACTTCTGCTGTAATTCTAGCACAGATGTTTTCCAAGATATCGTAATCGATTCTTTCAATGGAAGCTGTA
>SVFJ01000163.1 GCA_015056925.1 Lachnospiraceae bacterium
ATCTTACAGCCGTGACCGTAACATCTGGCACATCAGCCATGAAGGTCTTGAGTTAGAGGACCCTGCTAATGAGCCTAACTTCGACCATTTATTAGTATTAGGTACTACACCTGAGAAGGCTCCTGATGAAGGCGAGTATGTTACTATGACATTCGAGAAGGGTGTTCCTACTTCTGTTAACGGCAAAGCTATGAAGGTTTCTGATATCATCAGAGAGCTTAACAAGCTTGGCGGTAAGCATGGTATTGGTATCATCGACATCGTTGAGAACCGTGTAGTTGGTATGAAGTCCCGTGGTGTATACGAGACACCGGGCGGAACTATCCTTATGGAAGCTCATCAGCAGTTAGAGGAGTTAATCCTTGACCGCGATACATACACATTAAAGAAGGAAATGGGCAACAAGTTTGCTGATACAGTATACGAGGGCAAGTGGTTTACACCTAAGCGTGAGGCTATTCAGGCATTCATCGAGAAGACACAGGAATATGTAACAGGTGAAGTTAAATTCAAGCTTTACAAGGGTAACATCATTAAGGCCGGAACAACAAGCCCATATTCATTATACAATGAGAGCATCGCATCATTCACAACAGGTGACCTTTATGACCACCATGATGCTGAAGGCTTCATCAACTTATTCGGCTTATCATGCAAGGTTCGTGCAATGAAGATGCAAGAAGCTCAGAAGAATAACTAATTATAATTTTTATACCATTTAAAGCAAAGGATTAACACATATGAATGTAATTGCAATGTTTGCAGCCTATCTTTTCATTGTGAATTTACTTGGTTTTATATGTATGGGAATCGATAAAAGGCGTGCCATCAAGAAGCATTGGCGCATTCCTGAGGCAACGCTTTTTATCATCGCCCTTATCGGCGGAAGTATCGGCTCCATCATCGGTATGCGATTCTTTCACCATAAGACCAGACATTGGTATTTTGTATACGGAATGCCCGCTATCTTAGTTTTACAGATAGCGGCTTTTGTGTTGCTTATCCAATTACCGATAGATTTTTATATTATTTAAGGAGGGATTTCTATGCGTATTGCTATCTGCGATGACAATATTGCTGACAGAAAACATTTACAGCGTTTGCTGGAACGCGAATCCGATAAACGTGCAGGTACTCCTAATATTTTTTATATTGATTCCTTTGGCGATAAGGAGCACTTTTTATTCAATCCTCTGCTCTATGATTTAATTTTCATGGATATGACCGGAACACCAACCCTGGCTGAAGAGATTGTATCTGAGCTTATTAAGCTTGGCTATGAGGCTCCTTTGGTTATGTATTCATCTACCATTGACCATAGTATGAATCCCAATCTTCCGTCCTCTATCGTTCACAGGCAAAAGCCCTATTTGTCGGAGCAGCTTCCTGAGCTGATTAGCATAGCCGAGGAGTATCAGAAGACGCAGATTATTACCATGGAATTTCGAACCCGCGAAAAGACTTATTATATCCGTAAGGAAGATATTTTGTATGCTGAGCTTATCAGTCATTCCGAGGTCATTCTTCATTTAAATGACGGTACCTTACAGAAGATTGTTGGTGACAATGAAGATTTTACACATGAGTTTGAGCCATATATGGAATTCTATCCGTTAAACTCCAAGCTTATCATTAATGCCAACTATGTTTCGTTACTGTTGCCGTTTTCCGTAATGATGCATAATCACGAAACACTTCGTATTTCACCCTTCACTTATTTCGCTTTGAAGAAATGGTGCAAGATGCTAAGAGAAAAGGAAGCGGAGTTTCCGCTGAACAAATAAACAGGCACCGCAAGGTGCACATTACAAAAGAACAGGCCGTTCCACTTACGTGTAACAGCCTGTTCTTTTGTAATATTATGATGTGTTATAAGCTTATATTGTAACAATAATACCGCCGTCATTGGCATACAAACTGCTCAATCCGGCCATATCTATAATCTTAATGTCCTTAAACTGTGCCTTAGCTTCAAGCTGCGCCTTTACGCTCTTTGCTCTCTCTAATGCATTACAATGTGATATCATCAGTCTCTTCTCTGCAGTATCTACAGCATCATGCAGAGCCGTTTCTACCAGCTTTGACAATGCCTTCTTTGTTCCAATTGCCTGACTTAACTGAATAATCTCTCCTTCATCAGCACTCATAACCGGCTTGATATTCAGGGTAGAAGCCACCAAAGCCTTCACACCGGTCAATCTACCATTCTTACGAAGGGTATCCAGATTATCCAGTACAAAGTATGTCTTCATACCTCTTGTATACTCTTCAATGCGCATAGTCACTTCTTCAAAGGATAACCCCTGCTCCTCTAACTCTATCAGCTTGCATACAATCTGCGCCTCACCGCAGGAAGCTGACATGGAATTAATCACATAAATATCCTTCTCTCCATAGGTCTCATGATAAAGGCTTGCACCTAACACTGCACTGTTATAGCTGCCGCTAAGCTTCGCCGACAATGTTACTACATACACTCTGTCTGCATCTGTACGGTATGCTTCCATATATCTCTCAGGCGATGGACAAGCTGACTTCGCACACACAGGACACTCAGCAACCACCTTCAAAAACTCTGCCTGATTAAATGTATCATCGTCCTCTCTCTCATACATATCGCCTACAATTAATGTCAAAGGAACTCTTTCAAAACGAGAATCCCCTCTAAACTCCTCCGGTAATTCACAACAACTATCAACAACAATCTTATAGCTCACAACTATACCCAAACCTTTCCGATACCACCAAACGCATCTGTCCGCATTTACTTCTCAAATTTATTCCCACTACTTTATGTAGTTTTAATTACTATATAGAATCGTATCACATATTACAACATTTGAAAAGATGTTTTACATAACTTATTAGTTTATTTTTTTTATAAAAAGAGCTATAATTTAATGTAACAATACATAAGGGAGAATACCATGACATCACTTCAAATTAAAGAACTGAAACATTTTATGAATACACTGCTGCTTGGTGAGCAGTTTGATATATTTCAGGTAGCGGAAGCAACCATAACCACCTTTAACACCTTCCATATCGATGGACATATTGTAAAGGAATTCTATTCTTCTGATGAAGAAATCACATCCGATTTATCTCTTTGGAAAGATATTCGTCCGATTTGTTTTCAATTAATCAAAGGAAAGAGAACACCGGTATCCTTCCGCATTATTCTTCAGGCAACCCCTGCACTGATTGAAAAGCTGGCTGCCTGTGAAGAGTGCGAAGTTGCTGCCAATCTCATCGGCTCCCTTACCTTAAACATCAGGTTTGAAGCAGGACGTGCCACATGTGTAACAGGTACCTCCTTCACTACCTTTCTTATGGATAAAACAACTGATGCCGTATGGGACAAATATATCCGTCTCTTCTTTGAGAAGGCAGGGATTGCATTTGAAGAACAATAAAATATGCAATAAAGCATAAGTATTGCCACAGGCAACACTTATGCTTTATTTGTCTTAGGACTAAAAATAAGACTTGCCAGATATCCAAAAATTAGGGCAGCGGCACAACCTACGGAACCACTGGTAAAGCCGCCTTTGAAAAGTCCGATAAAACCATACTCATCCACTGCTTCCTTCACACCGCTCATAAGTAAATGTCCATAACCTAATAAAGGCACAGTAATACCGCTTCCTGCATACTCTGCAATCGGTTCAAATATCCCAACAAAGCTAAGCACTGCTCCTGTTACCACCAACAGCACCATAACTCTTCCGGGCAACAGCTTGGTCCTATCCAATAATATCTGCACCAGCGCGCACACAAGTCCCCCAACCCAAAAAGCATTGATATAGTCCATACTCATCTTCCTTTCATCTATGAAATATAGGAATAGTATAAACATCTATCAATGCTTTCATTCATTATTTATGTAACGTATTCTCCATAAGTCTTGCTATCTCATGGACAATTTCTCTAATATTTTTATCCTCACACTCTATGGTAACATGAGCATACTGTTCATATAATGGTGTACGCTCCTCATACAAGTCCTTGAGAGACTGTCCGTTCTTAAGCACAACACCACGCTGGCCTAAGTCTCCAAGTCTGTCACAAATCCCTTCATAAGAAAGCTTCAGATAACAGACAATACCAATCTCCCTGAAATGCTCCATGGCATCCTTACAATACACTGCACTTCCTCCGGTAGCAATAATCGTATTCTCCGGATTCAATGATGCATTTACCCTGTTCTCTATCTCAAGAAAACCATCTACTCCATAGGCATCTATCAGCTCATGAAGCCTGCGCCCTTCTCTCTCCTGTATCACAAGGTCGGAATCCATAAAGGACATCCCTAAGTTCTTCGCGAGAACAACACCTATCGTACTCTTACCAACTCCCGGCATTCCAATAAAAATAATATTCTTCATAGCTTTATCAATTATCCTAAATATGCAATCACTTCT
>SVFJ01000164.1 GCA_015056925.1 Lachnospiraceae bacterium
CGCCAGCGCTTATTTGACATGGTTGAGTATTACAATAAGGTTCATGATATTAAAAAACGTTGGAATGCGGCATAGTAGTATATGCATTTAATCGAAAGTAATTTACACACAAAAATGGACTTGACTAAAATATACAGAAATTGACTTGGAAATGGGATGAAATCAGGTGTTCAAAGCAAAATTGTGGATATAGAGGAAAAGTGATAAGAAATACACAGAAAAACAAAAGTTTTATGTGTGTAGGAGTGATATTTTTTTGTATATATACAATTAGTGATAAAAAAGGATTTTAAAAACTATTTTTGAGATAGAAATTGTGTACTGTGTGGTGAAAAAAATCTATATATACAAAATAGGAAAAGGGAGACAGATGACGTTACTAAATGGATAACATTTGGGAGGAGTGAAATGAAAACTGTGGTTTTAAGAGGAGTGGGCAACATAAAGGAGATTCAACACAAAACAAAATGCGAATGCGTTGACAAACCACATAAACGGGCATATAATGTGAATTAGAAATGTGGTATTGTGTTGGATTTATAAAAGCAAAACCACAAAAGTGAAGAAGAATAAGATAAAACCACAGAAATATGTTTGATAAAGATAGAAAACATACGCAGAGGTAACAAGGTAATGAAGAAGTATAATAGCTCAAGAATACCGAAAACTGAACGAATTACAAGACTGGTGGAGCATTTGTATGCGAAGATGCCTGAGATAGAGTCGGCTAGAGCAATGCTGGTAACAGAGAGTTACAGGCAGACAGAGGGTGAGCCGCTTATTATCCGAAGGGCGAAGGCATTTGCTCATATATTGAAGAATATTCCGATTATCATTCGTGAGGATGAGCTGATTGTTGGAAGCTCGACGATAGCACCAAGAGGCTGTCAGACCTTCCCGGAGTTCTCGTACGAGTGGTTAGAGCAGGAGTTTGAGACAGTAGCGACCAGAGAGGCGGACCCGTTTTGTATTTCTGATAGAGCAAAGATAGAGATTAAGGAAGCAAATCAATACTGGAAGGGTAAGACGACTAGTGAGTTAGCTTTAAGCTATATGGCACCTGAGACCTTGAAGGCGATGGAGCATAATATTTTCACACCTGGTAATTATTTCTACAATGGTGTAGGTCATATTACAGTGCAGTATGATAAGGTGCTTGCGATAGGATATGAGGGCATTATTGCTGAAGCAAGAGCAGAGCTTGGTAAATGTCATGTGGGTGATGCGGATTATGCGACTAAGAGCCGTTTCTTGGAGGCAGTAATTATGAGCTGCGAGGCGGTTATTACATATGCCAATCGATATGCCAAGCTGGCAGAGGAGATGGCAGGAAAGTGCAGTGATGCTACAAGAAAGGCAGAACTTTTGCAGATAGCAGGCAATTGCAGACGAGTTCCCGCAAAGGGAGCAGCTAGCTTTTACGAGGCATGTCAGAGCTTTTGGTTTGTACAGCAGCTGATTCAGATGGAGTCCTCAGGACACTCTATCTCACCGGGACGCTTTGACCAGTATATGTATCCTTATTATAAGAAGGATATTGACGAGGGTAAGATTACCAGAGAGCAGGCACAGGAGTTGATTGACTGTATCTGGGTTAAGTTAAATGATTTGAATAAATGCAGAGATGCAGAGAGCGCGAAGGGGTTTGCAGGCTATAGTTTGTTCCAGAATCTTATCGTAGGAGGACAGAACGAATACGGGCAGGATGTAACAAATGACCTGTCATTTATGTGTATCGAGGCTTCCTTCCATGTATTTCTACCGATGCCGTCACTTTCCATCAGAGTATGGAATGGTTCACCGCATGATTTGTTAATCAGGGCGGCGGAGCTAACAAGAACAGGTATTGGACTTCCTGCTTATTATAATGACGAAGTGATTATTCCGTCTTTGATGAGCAGAGGTTTGACATTAGAAGAAGCGAGATGCTATGACATCATTGGTTGCGTAGAGCCACAGATAGCAGGTAAGACTTTTGGGTGGCACGATGCAGCATTTTATAATATGTGTCGTCCGTTAGAGCTGGTGTTCTCTAGCGGTATGGATTGTGGAGAACAGCTGGGTCCTAAGACACCTCCTGTAGAGCAGATGACAAGCTATGAAGAGTTCTGTGAGGCGTATAAGACACAGATGGAGTATTTCATTGCACTACTGGTGAATGCGGATAATGCAATTGACCAGGCACATGCAGAGAGAATGCCACTTCCATATTTGGCTAGTATGGTAGATGATTGCTTGAAGAGAGGAAAGACCTGTGAACAGGGCGGATGTGTCTATAATTTTACAGGGCCGCAGGGCTTTGGTATTGCCAATGTGGCGGATTCCCTATATGCCATTAAGAAGCTGGTATTTGAAGAGAAGAAGGTTTCTATGGCTGACCTTAAGAAAGCATTGATGTTTAATTTTGGTCAGGAGGTAAGTCCACTTGTTGTTGCTCAGGTAGCAGGAAGCGTGGCAAGAGAGATGACAGCAAAGGGTGTGCAGCCAAATGCAAATGCAGTAGCAAGAGCATCACAGGAGATTATCAGACAATCTGTAACGGCAGATGATAAGCGTAGATTTGACCAGATTTTGGAGATGATTGACGAGCTTCCGAAGTTTGGAAATGACATAGAAGAAGTCGATTTGCTGGCAAGAGAGACAGCATATTATTACACAAAGCCATTGCTGAATTATCGCAATCCAAGAGGAGGACAGTTCCAAGCGGGACTTTATCCTGTATCGGCAAATGTTCCGATGGGAGCGCAGACAGGTGCAACACCGGATGGAAGATTAGCAGGCAGGCCGATTGCGGATGGTGTATCACCGTCAGCAGGTAAGGATGTGAATGGCCCGACAGCGGCAGCGAATTCCGTATCCATGTTAGACCACGGTATTGCATCAAATGGTACTCTCTATAATCAGAAGTTCCACCCGTCAGCTTTGAGTGGTGAGGCTGGACTTGAGAACTTTGTGAATTTGATTCGAAGCTATTTTGACAGAAAGGGAAGCCATGTGCAGTTCAATGTCGTATCAAGAGATACCTTGTTGGATGCGCAGAAGCACCCTGAGAATTATAAGCATCTGGTAGTTCGAGTGGCAGGCTACAGCGCATTATTTACAACACTTTCAAAGAGCTTGCAGGATGATATTATCCGAAGAACTGAGCAGGGGTTCTAGCCTATGGAGAAGTTATTACAGACAAAGGGACGTATCTTTGATATTCAAAGATACTCCATCCATGATGGCCCGGGGATACGAACCATAGTATTCCTAAAGGGCTGCGTTCTTAGATGTAAATGGTGCTGTAACCCTGAATCACAGGAATATGCCATACAGACCATGACGGTAGATGGAAAGCCAAAGACGATAGGGCGTGATGTTACTGTTGAAGAGGTTATGGAGACAGTGGAAAAGGATAGAGGCTATTATCGCAGAAGTGGCGGTGGATTGACTCTTTCAGGTGGCGAAAGCCTATGTCAGCCTGAGTTTGCAAGAGCATTGCTACAGGTAGCAAAGAGCAAAGGTATTAACACTGCAATGGAGAGTATGGGCTGTGCGCCCTATGAGGTAATAGACAGTATACTTCCCTATCTTGATACTTATTTGATGGATATTAAGCATACGAATCCTGATAAGCATAAGGCATTTACCGGAAAGCGTAATGAGTTAATGCTTGAAAATGCAAGACGTATCGCAGCATCAGGTAAAACAAAGCTGGTAATCAGAGTTCCTGTGATACCGACATTTAATGATACACCTGAGGAAATTGCGGCGATAGCACAGTTTGCAGATAAGCTTCCGGGAGTAGAGAAGATACATCTTCTTCCTTATCATAGATTGGGTCAGGATAAGTATGAGGGATTAGGCAGAGAGTATCAGCTGGAAGGCATTCTTCCACCAGAGAATGAGCATATGGAAATGCTCAAAAAGGTAGTGGAGAATACATCAAGTTTGACCTGTCAAATTGGAGGCTAAAATGAAAAAAATCCTTATATCGAAGATTTTTTTCATACAAGTTTGCAGGGCTACAAACTTGAGAATGTGAGGTTTATTATGACAAATACAACATTAAACGACGGTTTGGCGAGAATCGTACAGGAATGTGTACCGGGATGTCAGGTAACACTGGCGCACATCATTGCAAGCCCGGATAAGGTTCTGTATCAGAAGCTTGGTCTGGACCCGAAGATAGATTATGAAAAGGCCGCAATCGGCATTACAACGGTTACACCTTCTGAGACTGCCATCATCATGGCAGATATCGCCATGAAGGCAAGCGGAATAAACTTAGGCTTTGTAGACCGATTCAGTGGTTCGCTGATTTTCACCGGTTCGGTAAGCGAGGTACAGGCAGGTATGGAAGCCATACTTGACTATGTAGGATAAATT
>SVFJ01000165.1 GCA_015056925.1 Lachnospiraceae bacterium
AAATTATCCATATCAAGAACGGCAAAGGTTACCGGCATCATATGCTCCATATCATTGTAAATTTTATCAAACTGCACCTGGAAACCGTCACGGTTAAAGAGTCCTGTAAGAGGGTCTCTGAATGCCTTATTCTCAATCAGATGCTTCTCTTCCATTTCTTTTTGTACATTGATAAGCTTACCTACTACATGCAGCTCCTTACCGGAAGAGCTTCGAATTACATGCGCAATAACACGATACCACTGTCTGTCCTCTCCGATACCAAACTCAAATGGAGGTGATGTATGTGTTGCGCTATCTACTGCAAGCTTATAATTATCAATCAGAATATTCAGATTCTCATTATCTCCGTTATATTCCTTAAGATATACCAGTTCTTCAAAACCGAATCTCTGATTGAACTTTGTATCAAAGTGGATACACTCTGTTACCACATCGTATTCGTATACATATTCATCAACAAGAGATGCCAAGACCTCATATCGCTTCACATCTAACGCATGCTTCTTCGCGCTCTTATTCTTCTCGTACATTACCAATACTACAGCAACTACAATAATTGTAAAAATACCGCATACCACTAACATACTTTGGAATGGATTATCCTCAATAAAACGGAATATTGTAACAGGACCTTCCTCTACATCCATGCCATTCAAAAGCATTACCTGTAAATCTTCTTCTGAAATCGAGTAAACTATCTTATTACAGATAGATACCAGGCGGCTGTCACAGCCCTTTGCAAATGCAAAAGCAATCGATATATCCTTGGCAAGCGGAACCACCTCTGTATTCTTAACTCTCGTCTGTCTAAGATAATAGTTTGCACTGTAATAATTACATGCCGCAAAATCTGCCTCTCCGGTATCTACCGCCTGAATCATTTCCGCAATACTATCCATCTGCATCGTGCCTCTTGGCTGAAAATCAATAATACTTAAATCATCCGTGGTCATCAATGCCATCCTCTTACTGCTAAGCTCATGATTCTCAATGCCATCATGCTTAATCAATGCAACACTGAAGCTAAGATATTCCTTGGAGAACTTCACTATATCTACATGAGTCTTTCTGTTCTCCAGACTGGCAATCATATGAATTTCATTCTTATTTAACGCATCCACCAAGGATGTCACATCATCATATCCATAATACTCAAGTGTTAATCCTGTGGCTTCCTCCAGCTTTTTACAGATTTCTGCAGCTACACCATTAAAGACAGTTTCTCCCTCTTCATTCATGGTCTCATACTGAATCGGTGCCAGATTACGCTGATAACCTACCTTGAGCACCTTCATATCCTCAATATAATTCTTCTCTGTCTGTGAGAAATCCACCTCATAATTATTTACCTGAATACTGTTTTCAATCACAGTTTCCTGTGTTTCCTGCTTTTCTTCCTTTTCTGCCTTATCCTTCGTCTGTGTTTGTGTCCTGCGCATTTCAGAGGTTCTTCCGGACTCCCATTTGGTATTGAAGTCCTTCATGATATCCTCAAAGCTCTCTGAAGACATTCCCGCTGCCGATTCAATAATTCTCCTGATGTTCACCGCTGTATTATTAATATCAAACTTAGAAACCAGCTTCTGCTTCAACTGGTAGTTATTTCCTTCCGGCCAGGCATGGGCCATGATAACAACATCTTCTGATTTCCCCATACTCTTAGGATAAGGGTCCGTCTTTACAATGGATACTGTTTCTTCATTCAATGCATACCCTGACTCATCCAGCATAAAGTCCAAAAATGCTCTTGCTGTTACAGGATTCTTGCTGTTCTTGTTTATTCCATAGCATGAATTGGTACATACCGTCATGTACTGTTTACCGTTTATTTCATTAGGAAACGGCATAAATCCAATGTCATCTGCATTCTGTCCGGCTTCCTGTACCTGTACCACTGCCCATGAACCAATCGCAATACAACCAATCTTTCCACGATTAAGCAGGCGCTGAGAGGTCGCCCACTCTGTTGTTCTCGGGTCCGACTCTGCAAGTCCTTCATGAACCAAATCATATAAAAGCTTATACACGATATAATGAGGCTTTCCCTCTGAGAAAGGATATTCCTCAAATACAAAGTCATTTTCCTTATATTTTGCATCACCGGTCATCTCTATATAAGGATACATCTCCCACAGATTAAATACCCATTCGGCATTATAATTGGTATAGAAAGGAGTCGCATCTGTTCTTTCCTTAATCATACGCATCGCTTCCAAAAACTCATCCGTTGACTTAGGAAGCTCCGTAATACCTGCCTCTGCAAATACCTTCTTATTATACAAGAAGCCTGCCGTATATGCAGATGACGGTATCCCATATACCAACCCACTGTCATTCATACTACTTTCCAGGAAGTTATACTTTTGTTTGAGTTCTTCCATGGTTCCTATAGGTTGCAAGTATTCCACACATTCCTGTATCGTCAAACTTCCCGGAAGCATAAGTACATCCGGAAAGTCTCCTGACAAGACCATATCTCTCATATTCTTATCGTATTCTTCCAGATATACCACTTCTATAGATGTTCCCGGATACTTTAATTTAAAAGCATCCAGATATTCCTCTATCTCGCTTTCAGATGTCGTAAATCCAATCTTAATATGTCCTGTGACTTCCTGCTCTGTAGCATGAACATCCACTTTATACACACAGCACAACATCAGCAAAATGCCCAATAAAAAGATTGTATATTTCTGCAATTTATATTTCATTTTAAAGCGTCATCTCCTTGTTTTTCACGATTTAAAACAGACATTTCAAGTCATATATTTAAATTGTATCACAATGTCAAAAATTGTAAAACCGTATTTCCTATTTTGGTTTTTCTTGAACACACTTTTTTTGAACAAATTTCATTAATTTATACTAATTGAATTATTAATACTTTTAGTATAAAATAGTTTTAGTAATAATTTGAGGAGGTTTTATCCATATATGGAATTTTCAGGGATTTCAGCCAAATCACTATGTAAAATGATAGATTTATTGGACCCTTGTATGGACGATTATCTATATTTATATGATTATAAAAATGACTATTACTATATTTCGCCTGATGCCGCAAAGCGTTTTTTATTGCCTTCCAATCATTTTACAGATGTATTTACTGCATTTGCACAGTTTGTATATCCTAACGACTTGGAACCCCTGAAGGTAGATTTGAACGAAACCTTTGAAGGCAAGAAACCATTTCATAACCTACAGTACCGCTGGATTACTAAGGATGGCAGACCTGTATGGATTAATTGTCGCGGCTTTATTATCCGTGACGAAGATGGCGGAGACTATCTGATTGGATGTATCAATGAAATCGGTGTTTCTCAGAAGGCAGATAATGTCAGCGGGCTTTTAAGTGTTACCAATCTTCAAAGCTGGCTGGAAGAATATAACTACATTCTTCCTGATGGCTATTTTCTGCGTCTTGGATTGGATGACTTCAAGGAAGTCAACGAGAAAATCGGTGTAGAATACGGAGATTTTGTCTTAAAGAAAACAGCAGACATCATTTCCTCTTTCCTGCTTCCCAACCAGAGGCTCTACAAGGTAGTTGCCGATGAGTATCTGATTGTGGATTTTAGTGGCGGTAATGCAGTGGATGCTCATACCCAGTACAGTAAGATTCGCTGTGCATTGGATGATTTTGTTGCAGAGAATTATTATAATGCCATGTTTACCATATCAGCAGGTGTACTGGAATGTAAGCATATTGAAAAATGTACCTATTCGAATATTATGAAGATTACAGAGTTCTCCCTGAATGAGGCAAAGCGCCAAGGTAAGAACAGGTCTTATTATTTTCAATCAGCTGACTATGAGCGCTACCTTCGTAAGAAGAAGTTGACACAGCTTCTAAGACAGTCTGTGAAGGATAATTGTGTAGGCTTTGAAGCCTATCTTCAGCCACTCTTCCACTGTGTGACCAATTCTGTCTATGGTGCAGAAGCCTTGTTACGTTTCCATACAGAAGAATTCGGCATGGTATCACCGGGTGAATTTATTCCGATTTTGGAAGAAACCGGTCTGATTATTCCGGTCGGCAGATGGATGCTCCATCGTTCACTGGCTATCGCGCATGATTTTCAGCAGGTAAAGCCCGACTTCAAGATAAGCGTGAATATTTCCTATATTCAGATTATGAAGAGTAATATTATCAGCGAAATCATTTATGCAATCAACACGCATAATATGGACCCGGCAAATGTGATTATTGAATTAACGGAAAGCGGCGAATTAGAATCGGATTCCCGTTTTACCAAGCTCTGGTCCAAGTTAAAGGACCAAGGTGTTCAGCTTGCTTTGGA